>JBBSPQ010000415.1:0-3449 GCA_038258585.1 Pseudomonadales bacterium | reverse complement strand
AGTAATCCGAGCGTTACAAGAGACCAGCCGAAGACATGTATGAGATTCCACGCATGGAGCGCGATATTTTTACCGCCGAAGCGGAGACGCCACAGATGGAGCGCAAGGCGCCAGAACCGACTGTGGATCTCAAAGAGATCCTTGTTTCTCTGGCCATGGTGCTGCGTCGTGCCGACATGTTTGAGCGTCACCATGTGCAACGCGAAACGCTCTCAACCCGTGAGAAAATGTCGGAGATTCTGGTGCGACTGTCGAGCAAACATTTTGTTCCGCTGGTGTCGCTGCTAATGCGTGAGGAAGGCCGCTTGGGTGTGGTGGTGACCTTCCTGGCGATCATGGAACTTATCAAGGACTCGCTGATCGAGATCGTGCAGAGCGAACCGTTCGGCCCCATACATGTAAAGGCACGAAGTGAATGAGTGAGATAGAAACCAAACTCAAACAGATTATTGAGGGGCTGCTGCTGACGGCGGGGAAACCTTTATCACTGGCGGCAATCTCTGAAGTATTGGCAGAAGAAGAGCGTCCATCTGACGATGATCTTCGTGCCGCACTGGCAGAGATAGAGACCGATTGCGCCGGTCGCGGTTTTGAGTTGAAGGAAGTTGCCTCCGGCTTTCGATTTCAGGTGAGACAGGACCTCAGTCCGTGGATATCCCGACTGTGGGAGGAAAGACCGCAACGCTATACAAGAGCGCTGCTCGAAACGCTCGCCCTGATTGCGTACCGTCAGCCAATCACACGCGGCGATATCGAGGAGATTCGTGGCGTAAGCGTCAGTTCCACCATTATTCGCACCTTGCTTGATCGTGAATGGGTCAGGGTAGTGGGACATCGTGATGTGCCAGGAAGACCAGCAATGTTTGCGACTACGCGACAGTTTCTCGACTACTTCAATCTGAAGAGTTTGCAGGAGTTGCCGCCACTGTCCGAGATTCGCGATCTGGATAAACTCAACCCAGAATTGGCACTGGAAGACGATGATCTAGCAGCCATGCGAGTACTTGATCTACCATCTGAAGAGAGTGAGGATGAGTCCGATCTGCGCGGCGATGATGACGATTCACTCGATCCTGACGATGATGATTATCTCGACGAGGAAGAAGCCATGGCGATGGCGAAGCGTCCTCTCGATGAGATTCTAGGCCTCAATCAATTTGCCCAGCAGGACGAGGTTGAGGAAGATCAGGAACTGCCGTTGCTCAGCGAAGACGATGACAGCGATGGCATTGAACAGCAGTAGAAGCAGTTGTAACAAGAGCCAAGTAGTAACCACATCACCAACTCGCCCCTCTTTTGGGAGGCCCCATACATGTCGAGAGACAGCGGAAAAGACTATGGATGAAAAAATTCAGAAAGTTCTGGCGAGAGCCGGATTTGGATCACGTCGTGAACTTGAGGGATGGATCAAGGAAGGACGTATCAAAATCAATGGTGTGGTTGCCACTATCGGCGATCGCGTGTCCAAGGATGACGCACTTCTGGTCGACGGTAAAAAGGTAAATCCAAACAGCGCCGTCGCAGAGATGCAACGAGTGATGTTGTACAACAAACCCGAAGACGAAATCTGTTCTCGCAAAGATCCTGAAGGGCGTCCGTCGGTTTTCGATAAATTACCTAAGATTACCCATGGTCGTTGGGTTGCGATTGGACGTCTGGACATTAACACCAGTGGGTTGTTGCTGTTCACGACGGACGGCGAGCTTGCCAATAGGTTGATGCATCCTTCGTCCAACATCGATAGGGAGTACGCGGTTCGAGTGATGGGCGATGTCAGTGAAGAAGTACTCAGAAACATGCTCAAGGGAGTAATGCTGGATGAGCATCTGTGCAAATTTTCTGATATACGATATTTTGCCGGTGAAGGCGCGAATCGCTGGTATCACGTCGTGTTGATGGAAGGGCGCAACAGAGAAGTGCGTCGCTTGTGGGAATCGCAGGGCATCAGGGTGAGTCGATTGAAGCGAGTTCGTTACGGGCCAATTTTTATTCCAAGTCGAATAAAGAAGGGAGATTTTTTCGAGTTGCCGCGAGAGGAAATGGCGCTGCTGTATAAGGCGGTCAATCTTCCAGTTAATGCCCGCCCGCGAAAGCTGGCGCCTGTCCGGCGCTGATCGTTTTACCCAGCTCTCTATCAACTTTGAACGGTGTTGCCGCCAAGACTCTTGGCGGCAAGCAGCGCCTTGTTTGTTCTCTCCAGCAAACTGTTGCTTGAATCAGTCCCCGTTAATACCGCAATTCCGAGGCTCAATGTCAATTGCGGTGCGGCAGCGGTAGGGAGGCCGTCACCTTCGTACAAGCGCAGGTTTTTAACGCATTCATGAATCCTTGCAGCGATAATCAACGCACCTTCCCGCTGCGTGTTATTTAAAATCACGAGAAATTGATCGTCTTCATAGCGATAGACGGAGTCAGTGCAGCGTACCAGTTGAGAGATGTTTCGCGCCAATGCGGCTAACACGGCATCGCCGCGACCGTGGCCGAACTTGTTGTTGAAGCGCTTCATGTGGTCGACATCGATCATGACCGCTGACAGCCCACTGTTGTGGCGTTTCGCCAGTCCAATCTCCCGCTCCAGATTAGTGTCCAGAGTGGCAATATTGTTAACCCCGGTCAGAGGGTCTTTGAATGCAGCATTCACCGCACGAGTATATTTTAGGGAATTACGAAGCGGATGAATAAGTGGGGATAAAAGAGATTCAAGAATGCCCTGTTCTTTTTCGTTGAATTTCTTACTGCGTTTGAAAACTATTTCGCCCAAGCGATCTTCTGTTGTTATCAGACGATAACCACAACTGTGCGTCGCTTGTTTGGCGATAGTAGCATTTATTCCCTGGTCTTCGTTGCAGTAGTAGATGCCATCCAGACGCACTGCGGTATTAATGCTCTCTAGAAACAGCGTCAATAACGTGTTGAGCTCAAGAGAAGATTGCAGGACTTCACTGAGATGCATTCGTAAATCAGGGCTTTCGTCATCATGAAATTCGGTTTCTGTTAAAGATTTCATCTTTTCGACATCAACATCCGACTGTCGTCTTGCGTGTACCGATATGACCATGACTCACCTCTTGTTGATTTGCGCAGGTTCTGGCTTAAAGCGCGACTACTTTGTTACCGCCAGCGCTCTTGATTAGATACAACGCTTTGTCCGCGCGATTGAACAATGACTCTGGTGTATCAGTTTCGCAGAATGTAGTGACGCCCACACTGACGGAAATGCTGATTGTCTGATCTCCGACCATGATCTCTTGATCTTGAATTGCCTCACGAATGCGTTCGGCAATGATGAGTGCTCCGGCAGCATCAGTTTGGTTCAGCAGAATCACAAATTCTTCGCCGCCGTAGCGGAAGCTGAGATCGGTGTTGCGGTTGATTTCCGTCAAGGCAGCGACGAACTCCTTGAGTACTTTGTCGCCTGCGCTGTGACCAAATTTGTCGTTGATCTGTTT
>JBBSPQ010000414.1:0-3454 GCA_038258585.1 Pseudomonadales bacterium | reverse complement strand
TTGACCTGATGGCAGATGCCCGTGCCCGGTGGCACTACGCGGAAATTGGCAAAGGCTTCCTGTCCCCAGCGTAAGAATTCGTAGCGCTCACGATTGCGCTCCATCTCAATGGCGACGTTGTCCTCATACGCGGAGTCACTGGCAAAACGATCAACAGTGACCGAATGGTCGATCACCAGATCAACTGGATTGAGAGGATTAACCAGCGCGGGGTCGCCCCCTCTTGCGGCAACAGCGTCACGCATAGCCGCCAGATCGACTATCGCAGGCACGCCAGTGAAGTCCTGCATGAGTACACGCGCCGGCATGAATGTGATCTCATGACTGGAGCTTTGCGTATTAGTCCATGCCAGCAACTGTTCGATGTCCTCGATCGTAACGGTGCTGCCGTCGAGGCGGCGCAGAAGGTTTTCCAGCAGTATACGCAGAGTGATGGGGAGTTTTTCTATCCCCTTGTAATTGGCTTCGGCGAGCGCAGCAAGGCTGTGGAAGTGGTACTCTTTTCCGTTAACCAGAAGAGTACGCATGGTATCGAGGAGCGGAGTTTTATTACCAGTGTCGAGTGTTTCCTTTCGTGAATCGGGTCCTGTTCTCATAAATAGACACCTCTTGATCGTCTCGGGGCAAATCAGTATACCCCACCACTGGCGGGGTGCGATAATCAGACCGGATCGGCAGGTTCAAGCCAAATCAGCCATGGAGTTAAGCTGCAGTATATGAGAAAGACAAGGCAAGTATCTGTGTTGCAAGTGCTGTTTTTGGCAGCGCTGGCTCTGAGCGAGCACAGCCGAGCTCAGACAGGACCTGCCATTGTCATTACGGGCGCGGGTGAACGCCTGACTGAAAATATTCACGCCCATCTCAGTGTGAAAGATGAGCGTTGCAACAGCCCTATTCGCCGCCTTAACCGACTTATCCCGCAGGTGACCAGCGATATCGAGCGCGCCGCCCAAGCCTTGGGTTACTACCACTTGAGCCAGACCGTCGCGTTCGCAGCGAGTGAACCGTGCTGGTCACTTGCGATCACGATTGAGCCAGGCAGCCCGGTACAATTCGGCGAGATTAACGTGAATGTCGCGCCAGACGCGACGCGAGTTCTGGGGCAGCCCGATCCTTTCGCGGAACTACTGGAAGACTCGTCGATAGAATCAGGCGAGCAACTGATTCACAGCAGTTATGAGAATCTGAAATCTTCTCTGAGTGCCACAGCCGTGGAGAACGGTTATTTTGCAGCTCGCTTCAATCGCTCTGAACTCGCCATCGATCTGGCCCGCAATTTAGCGGATGTGAATATCGATTTCGATCCTGGCGAGCGCTACAAGTTCGGCGCCATCAGCATAAACCCTTTGGAAGCGTTGTCCCCCGAATTCATTTCTCGCTTTGTGCCCTTTGAGTCTGGCTCGCCCTACTCCACAGACATGTTGATTGCGCTCAGACAGAGCCTCAATGACAGTCAGTATTTCAGTCAAGTGTCAGTAAGTCCGCAACTCACTGCGGCGCAGGCCGCGCCAGCGGCATCCGTCAGCGCAGTGCCGGTCAATGTCGAGCTCGCAATGCGCCCACGTCGGTCATGGACGACTGGAATCGGCCTCAGCACTGACATCGGCCCCCGCGTCACGCTCAAGTACGAAGACCGCTACTTCAATCGTCAGGGGAATCGTTTAAATGCGGATATCGCGGTGTCTCCGGTCAGACAGGAGCCTAACTTGAGTTATCTCATCCCACTGCGCGATCCCGCGACTGAGAGTCTCAGTTTCTCTACTGGTTATCTGGGGCAGGACAACGATACGTTCATCTCTGACACTTACAAGATCGGGGTTAACTATCGCACCGAGGTCGATGCCTGGATTTTCGGCGACGAATGGCTGCAGAACGCTTTTGTCAATTTCCAGCGCGAGAATTCCGAAATCAACAATGTCATTGAACAGAGTAATCTCACCATCCACGGCATCAACTGGTCCAAGACTCGGGCTGATGATCCAATCTTCACCAGCCGTGGCTGGCGCTTTTTCACTCAAATCAGCGGCGCTTCCGATGCAGTAGTCTCCGATCTTAGTTTCCTGCAACTGTACGGCAGCGGCAAGGCTGTATTCTCGATTGGTCAGGGGCGAATTCTTGCCCGCGCGGAGGTTGCCACAACGATTGTAGATGAGCTGCAGGAACTGCCCGTTTCTATCCGTTACTTTACCGGCGGCGACCAGAGTGTGCGAGGTTACAAGTATGGCACTCTTGGCGCTTTGAATGACGACGGCGAAGTGATAGGCGGCAAACATCTTCTGGTCGGCAGCATTGAGTATGACTATCCCGTGCGCCCTGGTTGGCGGGTTGCGGTCTTCCACGATGCTGGCAATTCGTTTGCAGATTTTAAAGATTTTCAGCTCTATCGCAGCGTCGGGCTCGGCATTCGCTGGCAATCGCCTATTGGACCTATACGCGCAGATATCGCACGCGGCCTGGAGGATGGCAGTTTCCGTTTCCACCTCACCATGGGGCCGGATTTGTGACCACACACGAAGATAGCAACAGTTTGGAGTCGTCCGTCGATTCGCCTGTCACCGACGACAGACACAGCTCCCGCCTGCTGCGAATAACAGTGATCAGCCTGACCGTTTTGTTCATATTGTTACTAATTATACTGACGACCATCAGCGCCCTCTTAAGTACCCCCAAGGGTAGCGGCTGGGTGGTTGATAAACTCAGCGGCATGCTCAACAGCGATGGTCAGTCCCTGAGCATTGGCACCACGGAAGGCACCCTGCTTTGGGGCATGACCCTGCGGGACGTGCAATTTGAAACGAATGGCAACCTGATTCATGCGCAGGCACTGCGCAGCCGCTGGAACCCGTTTACGTTGTTAGCTGCCGAGTTCAGCCTCGACCTGCTGGAGATCACCAACCTTCAGGTAACCTGGCACAGCAGTCCGGATGCCGGCGACACAGAGCCCTCGGGCGATCCGCTTGCAGATATCCTGCCGCTGCCAATTGGCGTGAGTCTGCAGGAATTCATCCTGCGCGACGCCACCATCGATTTTGACGGACAGGTGCAACAAATCCCTTTACTGCAGTTCTCCGCATCGTTGCAGGACAAGCAATTGCAAGTGGAAGACCTGATACTTGCGGCGGCACCCATTCAGTTGAGCGGTTCCGCACAGATCGAGCTCGTCCCGGCTTACCCTCTGCAGCTGGATCTGGACTGGCGCTACTCGGCGACCATTGCCGAAGGCATCGATGGCGCGAACGGAAGACTTGCGGCGAGAGGCGATCTGAACACGCTGACTGTGGATCACAAATTGCTCAGCCCCTTGCTACTCGACACGCAAGGCACGGTGACGCTCAGCCTGTTCACACCACCGGTTAATAACGTTCCCAATCCCCAGCGCTTCGATTTGCAGCACCAAATTCCTGATCAGCAACTGCCCATTCAGATCGGACCGGAAGGAACCGTCATTCGTGTT
>JBBSPQ010000413.1:0-3472 GCA_038258585.1 Pseudomonadales bacterium | reverse complement strand
CGCATACTGCACGAGCAGGATTTGCTAACTGACCTTCTCAAACGTTCCAGCTTTGTGAGTCGCGTCGAGCAGGCTATCTCAAACGCGATCTACGACCAACAGCTCAGTGTGGTCATACTGGCAAAGCTGCAGGGCTTCGAAGAGTTTATAGCGCTATCCGGCAAACCCGCCGGTAACTTTCTGCTAGCAGATACCGCCCGCATTCTTCGGGATGTAGCACCATCAAACAGCATTCTCAGTCGTACGGGCGAAAGCGAATTTGCCCTTCTGATCCAGACCGGAAAGGACATTCCCCAGAACAAAGACCTGCTGGAACTTGAAACCAAAATGAATCAGGCTCTGCAACGTCTGCTGCCAACCGGCTCCGATGTGAGGCTCGCAGCGGGAGTTGCGGCCATTAACGAAATATCTCCAGACGCAGAGTCAATAATCGGCCGCGCCTTACGCACTCTTGTCGGACGGGACAACGCTCACCGCGCAAACACAGACACCTCTTCTGATCCATATAACAATCCTCAGTTGATGTTTGAACGACTTGAAGACGCATTTGCCAATGAAGATTTTGTTCTGGCATTTCAGCCCGTTGTCAGCCTCAAAGAGGATGGCGTGGAGAGGTACGAAGTGAGAATTCGTCTACAGGATAAAGAGAATCTCATTTATCCACCACGATTTCTGGAACTGGCCAATCAACAAGGGTTGGGCGAGCGAATTGACCGCTGGGTAATCAGTAACTCATTGAGGGCTTTGAAAGGGCACAAGAACTCTTCCCTTCAGCTTACAATCAATCTCACACACAACTCGATCATGAGTCCCGACTTTCTTCCGTGGCTTCAGCAACAATTGCATGAAACACGTCAGTCCGTAAAACAGCTTGTATTGCAGATCAGCGAACTTGATATCGTCAGCTCGCCGGAACTCGTGGCCTCGTTCTGTCAGAAGATTCGGGAATTGCAGATTCCCTTGTCCATTACCCACTTCGGCTGCACGCTGACGCCATTTAAATATCTGCCCCGTGAGCAGGCAGAATACGTGAAGCTGGATAAGTCACTTCTGGACAATATTGGCGAGGATTCCGCGCAGAGGGAAAAACTCAACAACACGGTGAACAGCCTGCACGCGAGTGGACTATTGGTGATTGCGCCAATGATCGACGAAATCGACCTCTTGCCATTGCTATGGCAGGCAGACGTCAACTTTGTGCAAGGCAATTGTCTACAAGAACCCAGTGCCCGTCTGGACTTCAGCTTTGTGCAAGAAGAAGAAATTACCCTAGACTCTTTTCGCTGACCGAACCTGGCCATCTCGTGACTCATTGACTATCTGTAATCAAAAAATTTATGTCAGGCCTTTGCCGTAGAAAGAGAACCGATCTTGCCAAACGATAACACCAATACAGCTTCGGATTTCGAATCCAGACCTTATGATCAAAACGCTTCACAGCTGAAAATTGGGCCTAACCTGGCAATCTGTTCTTCCATTCTTCTCGTTCTTTCCATGTGCGTCTTCTGGCTGGTAACGAATCAGACCACCGAGAATATCCTGCGTCAGCAGGCAGACAGCCTTGGCAATACTCTTGCGCGGCAGACTGCCATTTTGGCGACAGAACTTGTATTGGCGAACGACCTTATCAGCATGAACGTGCTTCTGAACCAGCTGACCCGAGAAGAGGCGATTGCCCAAGTAGCAATCCTGAGTATCGATGATCAGGTAATCGCGATCTCAGGCACCTCAATGTCCACTCCTGGCGGCGAGCCTCGTCGCCAGACTGATCTTTTTGGCAGCTACGTGGCACCTATCGCTCTGCAGGATTCTCTCGCGGGCTATGTTCGCATTAATTTGGATCAGCGTTACATTGAGCAGGGTGTTACTCGCAACTTCATGTTCATGCTTATTTCGCTGGTCCTTCTCATCTTGACCGCCGTTTGTGTGACACTGGCGCTAGCCCAACATTTCATCGGCTTTCCAGTACGTATGCTAATAGCATCCATACAAGGGGTTCGACGAGGAGAGTTGGAGGCAAGCCCGTTCGGAGAACGTAGCGACGAAGTGGGAATGCTCGTTCGTCATTATAATCGACTGGTTTATGACCTTGATGATCCTGAAACTCGGCAAGCGATGTTCGGCGACGAACAGGAAGAGCAGTCCGTTCGACAGTCACCCCCCATCTACCGTAAGCCTGGCAGCACTACGGTAAGTATTCTACACCTGAATATTAGCAATTACCGTACAGCGCTAAATCAACAGGAGCCTGTCGAGACAGTGGAACTGCTTAATACATATTATTTCTATATTCACAAAGTCACAGAACTTTATAACGGCAATATTGAGAAATGCGCCGGCGACGAAATACTGATTACATTCGGCGCGGCGCAGACTGACGAAGAACACTGCTTCCATGCCGTCTGCGCCGCTCTCCTTTTTCTCGAGCTTACGCGAAGCCTAGGTCGCGAGTTGGAGGCGCACTCGTTGGCCTCCCTGCACTTTCGAGCTGGCCTGCATTGCGGCGACCTGTTGACCGGTGTGCTGTCATCACTGGACCAGAGGACCTACACCGTGGCTGGCGAAAACATTGCCTTGACTAGACAGCTATGCGAAGAAGGTCCAATTGGCACTCTGATCATCAGCGAAGAAGCGTTTATTCGCTCTGAAGCCGACAGCCGGCTCATCACAGAAGAGTTTAACGAAATCGTGAATGAGAGCTGCGGTGATTTCATCAAAACCTGGATAGTGGAGGAGGCCATGGTGAACTATAAAGCTCTGATTAATCGTCAGGTTGAACATCTGCTTTCGCAAGAAATGTCTGTCTAAACGCCAACTTTGCATAGTATGAAACTTGTCAGTAACATGCGTCGATAGCAGACTTACCAACATGGAGCGTCGTCATGGATACCAGCTTTCCAATTTGCCATCTGTTTTACTATCCCACTCAAGTAATTCTGGTAGATGACGATCCCGATTTTCTGGATGCAGTCAGTCTTTTGTTGCGGCGCAACCTTAGCTATCGACTGTTCCAGTCCGCCAGTCAGGCCTTGGATCATGTCAATAATTCCAATCAGCACATTGAAATGATCCGGCGCTGCTATTCCTCCTATAAGACCGGACCGTTTGATTCGGACACGCTCAATCATATTGACATTAATGAGATCTACAAGGAGGTCTACAATCCTGCTCGTTTTTCAACACCGACTGTCGTCGTAGTGGATTATTCGATGCCCGAAATGAATGGCCTCGAGTACTGCATGAGCCTGACTAATCCCTATGTTAAGAAGATACTTCTAACCGGCCAGGCGGATACGGATCTGGCTGTACAAGCGTTCAACGACGGATTGATCGATCAGTACATCAGCAAGAAAGATCAAAATCTAGAAGCGAAACTCAATCGTTCGATTGCCAATCTGCAGCAGCACTACTTTAGCAGAGCGTTCAAATTGATTACTGATCCCGTAATTGCCAACAACCAGAGTCGTTTCGT
>JBBSPQ010000412.1:0-3482 GCA_038258585.1 Pseudomonadales bacterium | reverse complement strand
GAGAAGGACGGCTATCCAGACGGCATGTGTTGCGACAATGAAGGCTACCTTTGGTCAGCGCATTGGGATGGAGCTCGAGTTACCCGCTACCGTCCTGACGGAACTGTGGAACGGATCATTCATTTGCCTGTCGGCCGGGTAACGTCTGTCGCATTTTTCGGTGCCGACTTGGACCAACTGGCAGTCACGACAGCCCAACCCGATGAATCTGATTGCAATTGGCGGTCGAAGGATAGCTTGGCTGGCAACGTGCTGTGCTTCTCGGCGAATACCAAAGGTCAGCCGAGTGCCCGATTGGACGACGCTATTGTCAGATTGAGTTTTGATGGAGACACAGATGTGCAATCGATGCCTTGACTATGGCTTTCCGACGGTAATGGGACGCGGTCTATTCGCGGAATTCAAGAACTTTGTAAATCCGCCCTTTTTAATCGTGACCATGCCTGATCTTTGGGAGCTTTTTAGGCATGATTTTGAAGGTGCCGAATATCGACTCTACTTGACCGATTCAATTGAGCAAGGCGACCTTGATCGTGATGCCTCGGAAATAGGCGACGTGAGGGCCATCATCGGTCTCGGTGGGGGGCAGGCGCTCGACGTCGCGAAATACTTCTCTTGGCGGAGAAATCTTCCACTGTTTCAGGCGCCCACTGCCTTGTCCGTAAATGCAGTTTATTCACACCGCTCGGGGGTGCGAGACAATGGCAAGGTGATCTACCGTGGTTATGCCGTCCCCGAATGCGTCTTCATTGACTATGACGTGCTACGCGCCGCCCCAAAGTCGCTTAACTGGTCGGGCATCGGAGACGTTCTGTGCTTTCATACCGGCATCCTCGATTGGCGCTATGCGGCCAATGTGGGAAAGGTCGAAGCGAAGTGGCCGTTTGACGAGGATTTGGCGTCTCAATCACTGTCGAAAGTGAACGCACTGCTCGAAAACATTGACGGTATCCGCTCCATGACCGACCGCGGTATTGATGCGCTCGTGGACGGATTGAAATGGGGCACATCATTTCAAGGTTCGGGCTGGTGTCCACGCCATATTGAAGGCACCGACCACTTTCTTTTTTATACGCTCGAAAAGCAGACTGGTAAGAAGTTTCTGCACGGTCAGCCAGTTGGATTAGGCATCGTCGTCGGCTCAATGCTACACGAAGACGGTGCAGAGGTTATGATGGATGCAATCGCCAGTATCGGTCTAGATGTGCGCCCCGAAGCGATGGGACTGAGTTGGGATCAAGCCGTTGAAGGCGTGACCGGCATGCGCTCTTACGTAAAGACTCTACCCCTTTGGCATTCGCTCGCGCACGATGTCGATATTACGCCAGGGTTCATCACGGACCTAAAGAGCCGGCTCGATCGCGCGTACTCGCACCAAGAGTGAAAGAGCGAATGTTGAAAGCAATTCGCATGACGGCCAATAGCAACTCACAGATACAGGACCTGGAAGAAGTGAGCGTTTCGGTAATCCATGCTGATCTCATGCGGGGATTGCGAGAAGGGCGCTTTCTGCCAGGAACCAGATTGCCTAACGAGAGAACACTTGCAGAACGCTACGGCGCATCGCGGCAACAGGTCCGTGACGCCTTAGTGATACTTCAGGGTGCCGGATTAATTCGCCGAAGGGCTGGATCTGGGACTTGGCTGTCGGAGGACGCGCCTCAGATAATCGAACGGATAGACGCCGACGTCGATATTCATGCTGCCCACGAACACTCGTTCCTGGAGACAATCGAGGCAAGGTTGATACTTGAGCCAGGCGTTGCGGGACTGGCTGCCCGCAACATCAGTGACGCGGCACTGGAAGAGTTGAAAGCGGCACTCGACGCTATTCCGCGAGCAACTAACTGGTTGGACTTTAAATCACGAATATACTTTTTTGCGCGGGCCTACTACGTGGCATCCGGAAACAGCTTTTTGCTCTGGACATTCGATCAGATCTTGAAAGCGCGTGTCGATCACAAGTTCGATGGTCACCGTGAGAACGGGGCAGTCGCGGAGATTGTCCGGAAGCACTCTGCAGAACAGCTCTTGAGAATCTACGATGCAATTGCAGCCGGTGATGAAGAGGGAGCTGAAGCGGTAACGCGCTACTATCTGGCCGGTATCGCGGCCTCGTCGGGACTTAGCTAATGTCAGCATTCACAATACCTGAATTGCGCCCCGAGCCAGTGGTGGTGAGAGAACGCAATATCGAACAAGGTCGCGGCAGGACGCTTCTTCTCATTGTTGCCCACGCTGACGATCCAGCAATGTTTATTGGTGGGGCGGTCTCCATGTGGGCACGTGCGGGCTGGCGTGTTCATTGCTTAAGAGTGACCGATGATCGTTGGGACTCTGTTGGCATTGACGAGATCGAAACCATCCGTCGCAATGCCAGAGAGTTTCGTGAAGCGGCAACTGTCTTGGGGATCAGTTCAGTTGAAGACTTGGGGTGGAGGACCGATGTTCTCGGCGACGCGTCGCGTGTTGCGCTGCGCGAACGGATGATCCATGCAATTCGAAGGATCAAGCCCTATGGTCTTGTCAGTTTTGATCCATACGCGCTGTTTCACGAAGACAATCTCGACCACAAGGTTCTTGCCGAAGCTGTTGACGAAGCATTCTGGACAGCACAATTCGACAAACACCACGTCGAGCATTTTGTCGAGGGGTTAGCGCCACACGGCGTATTTGAACGGTGGTACTTTGGGCGCTCGATTGCGTCAGTTACACATGTTTTCGATACGGAATCGGTTTTTGAAACTCAAGTTAAGGCCATACTCTCGCATCCGACAATGCTCGCCAACATCGCGCGTCAATTTACTTTGCAGTCACAGACAGCAGGAATTGAATCAGAGTTGGTTTCTCGAGCAGATAGCGGTGATTTTGAACCGTTGTTTCGTCGACTAGCGGTAGCTTCCGCTAACCAGAGAGGCGCACCTTTTAAATGTGATTCCGCCGAATACCTGAGGCTTGCGAGATTTCCTTTCGATCGGCTGCTCTGAATGCCTTCGCTATTTCAAAATCATTGCAAATCCGCTCCAAGCTTCTATGAGAAATCAGGGGTTTTCGAATGGTTTCATTTATTTGAAATCCCGTCATAGACACCCATCAACTTGGTGTCTGACGCTAAACCGGTCTGATCTGGTCTCGGAGATAGAGATCACGGGACGGCAAGATGTGCTGACGGCATAGGAGTGCCAGCTGATTCCGGTCGCCGCCCCTCGCTGCGCTGATCATTTGTCGGTGTTCCTGTACTGCAAGCTTGAGCAGAACTGGGTCGCCGATCCGATACGATCGGATGGCATTCGCGGCTGCTGCCATTCGTTTGATGGTCTCTGCCAGGAACGGATTTCCACATTGGTCGAACAGGATGTTGTGGAACTTGTTGTTCTGCTCGATCACAAGTGCCAATTCACCTGTGACCCACGCGGCTTCATGTGCATCGGCCATCTTGATGAGTTCAGCAACGACGTGGTCCGAAATTGGCAATTCCATTC
>JBBSPQ010000411.1:0-3486 GCA_038258585.1 Pseudomonadales bacterium | reverse complement strand
CGCTTAGTGTCCCGTCGCCGCATCTGCAAGAAGCAACAGCGACCGCGGCAACCGGCATGGAGAAAGAGGTGGCGTGGCTCCGCCGTGGGACTTCAGTGGAGGTGAGTTCAGTGGAGGTGGAATGGTTGCGTGCGCGGGAAGGGGTCAAGGTACTTAGCCAACACTATAATGTAACGATTGCTGAGGAATTACCCTCAGGCATGCCGACCGTGTCGCTCCCTCCCGTACTCTTGCGTCAGACCTTGCTGACTATCCTCAGTTTAATAACCCCTCAGGTAACTATGTTATCCGCCATTGCCCGCTTAGATCCTTCCGTTGCAAGGCTTACGCTTACTTTGTCTGGCACGCCTCATCCAGCACAGCTCACTCCTGGATTACAATCTTCTGTAGAAACAGCGGCGCAATTATTGACCCCATTTGGCAGCAGTGCCCAATTGCGAAGCCTTCAACCATTGTGCATTGAGCTAACCTTTGTCGTCGCAGCGGAAATTCCGGTTCTTTTAATTGACGACAATCTTGATATGCGATATCTATTTCGTCGTTATGCCACCTCATCACGTTATCACATCATTGATGCGGATGATGGTGCAAACGTTCTCGAATTGGCCAATCAGTTTCAAGTGGCAGCGATCATACTCGACATCATGATGCCTGCACTCGATGGGTGGGAACTTATCGCTCAACTGCGGCATCACCCGACCACACAAGCCATTCCGATTATTGTCTGCACGATCTTACCTCAGCAGGACCTTTCTTATCATCTAGGTGTGGCGGGTTTTATGCAAAAGCCAGTTAGTCGCGCTACCTTCCTCGCCACTCTGGATGGCCTTCTCCCGCTTGCTTAATCTGAGAATGTGTTATACAGAAAATGCCCATTCCATTGCGCGCGTACAATGTGTCAGATCACGAATCGATAGGCCCCCAGCAGTCTCGACTCGTAAGCGTCCCGCCACAACGGGATCCCCTGTGGGGTCACGTGCGGAAATGATCATCACGGGAATTTCACGAATTTTGCTATCCTCATTTTTCTCCTGCAGAATCTGATACCCATCAATATCTGGCAAATTAACATCCAAACAGACCAAATCAATCTCCCTCGTGCGCAGCGTTGTCAGGGCATCTTCGCCGGTTTTGACTGTGATGATGCGGTAAGCGCAGTTCGCCGATGTTAGCTGCCGACGCGTTAAAAGGGCGGTGTCAAGATCATCTTCCGCGATCAGAATTGTGGCACCATTTGAAACGTGCTTGGCAACGTTCTCAACAAGTGTCGACCGCATCACTGGCTTAATCATATAGTCGACGATATTGAGGTTCTTCCAGGCTTCTTCACGCCCCGGAATATAGCAACTTAAGATGGGCAAGCGATCGGGTAATGTCAGCGCATGACGGATGAAATGGCGATCTTGCATGACGCGGATATCATTGACGAGCAAGATGTCCGGCTGCCACTGCGCGACTTCAGCCCGTAGCGTTTCGAGATCTTTCGTGACGATAATATCCGCTTCAGGCCACTCTGCCTGAAGGCGTCGTGATAACAGTTGAGTCGGATCCAAAATTACGAGCCGTTTTTTTGTCTGTGGCAAACTCTCCGACGATAGTTTTTGATGCGGATCCTGTGCTGAGTATACATTGACCCATCGCTCCGCATTAGAGAATGAGAGTGCTTGGGCAGGCAAAGGCAATTGAAATGAGAAGGTACTTCCTCTGCCCACTGCACTTTCAATCCACATTTTGCCATCGTGTAGGTTAACAAACTGCCGACAGATGCTGAGACCGAGGCCGCTCCCCGGGTTCGCCAAGGTATGGTTGCCATGCGCTCGTTGAAAGGGTTCAAAGATTCTACTCTGTTCCTCAGCCGAAAGTCCTGGCCCTGTGTCACTAATATCAAAGCGCAACAGATTATCCTCGGCAGTCACATGAACGGTCACCCCACCCTCCTCTGTATAGCGACCTGCATTGCTGAGAAGATTGAGTAATACTTGACGAACACGAACACGGTCGCAGTAGATCAGCGGCAAATCTGGGGGAACAAGCTTGCGTAAATAGAGTCCACGCGCCTGGTATAGTGGAGTGATCACGACAATTGCTTCATCTACGATTTCACTGGCCACGATCCAGTCGCGATAGAGAGGCAATTTGCCTGCTTCTGTTTGACTCAAATCCAACACGTCATTGATGAGTTGTGACAGGTGTTGGCTATTGCGGGGAATTACGCTCATATCTGAGATCAGCGAGGGTGGCAAGTGGACACTGTAGCTTTCTGGCGCGGTCAGGACCATCTCACTTAGCCCAATAATCATATTGAGCGGCGTTCGCAATTCGTGACTGACATTAGCCACGAAATCTTCCTTGCTTCGACGTGCCGCCTCCGCATCCAACCGGCTCGCTTTCAACATTTCATTCAATTTTCGCAATTGAACATAGGCATCGACCAAATCTTGATTCACCTGTTTAACTGCAAGACGGTGCTCCCGCGCGGTTTCCAATTCGCGCAACATGCGATTGTATTGCGCTGTGAGTGTGTCAATGAGCTGTGATATGTGCGCTTGAGTTGTCCAACTGCTGGCACTGAAAACGAAAAGCACGATCATCACTACGATCCGCTCCGCAGGTTCCGTTGACGGGAGCGCGAAGAGACTGGGCCACCACAGGATCACTAAAGTCGCCAACGTTAAGAAGAGACTGCTGCACAACCCAATTAATTGTGTCGCCAAGATGACCGGCAACAGCCAAAATGTAGATGCGCCTGCCCCCTGCCACCACTGTTGAACTAACCATATCCACATTTCCAAACCCAACAACGCCAAAAATAGTCCTATCCTTTGTCGCATTTGGATAAGGCCGAACGCCACTAAGGTTGTACTAAAGAGCATAATGCCTAATTCGCTCGCTTGTGGTGATGGTAAGAACCGGTTGTGAAAAAAAATAGGCGTAAGGCTAATTGCTACCAAAAGCGCAATGAAAATCTTGTTCAGGTGGTCGTTCAAGTAGGGCCACTCTGTAAGTGACTTTTCTATTCCATACCCGAAGCTAAATAGGCGCATACAGTTCCCCACAATCAGGCAAATGCACGGTTTCGAAAGTATCCGTCATTATTTTACTCCATGTCACAAGGCAAGAAGATAATCATCCGATAACGTCATAGAATGGATTATGAGTCGATGAAACACAGAGATGATCTGGCCCCCAAAAAGTAATTCCAGTAAGTTCCGTAGGAAAGGTCGGGTAGCATATTAGGCTCTTCTCTGAAGCGGCACTACATTGTTTCCGCTGACCCATACGAATAAATCCTATCATCATGGAGATAGCCTGCAAGAACAGAAGTTCTCGTAAGTTATGTGCTATAGTAGAGGTATGGAAATTACCACTTACCTTACTCACCCTGCCGTGGGGCTCGTTGCGCTTTCAACCTGTGCCGGCAGTCCGCGGCTCTTGATGGAACGCTATGGCGCAGCGCATTGGTCAGTTTAGCCACAGGCTGGTGGT
>JBBSPQ010000410.1:0-3500 GCA_038258585.1 Pseudomonadales bacterium | reverse complement strand
CCCTCTCCATTCACGCGGCGGACTGCTGCACGAACAACCCATCGACCGAACAGCAGAAACCTCAACGTGCAGTTGCTTCATGCCATTACTGCTGTTTTGTTCCGCGACTATGCAGCGCGGGAGCAGCGGCGGAGTGACTGGCTGGCGGCGCTGTGTCCCTGCGGTCATGTGCGTGACCGTCCGGGCGCGCACTTCTACTTCAATCCCACCATTGGCTGCGGGCGCTGTCATGGACGACATGGCACCCTGCGGCTGACCGATCTGTGTTCTGTTCTGGGTATCGACGCTGCCACTTACGGCGGCATTTACGGTTCAAGCGGATAAGACACTACCAACCAAAAATCGTATGGCTCAGGCTCAGCTCTGATACCTTTTTCATCGTCCTCAGCGATCCAATCGTTTACCTTCTTTGCATCAGCATAAGTATCAATCAGACCTCTGGCATTTGCTCGAAGACCAAACAGCTTATTCATGTCATGTTCCAATCCACTGCAAAGCCACGAATGAGCAAAATCTGTGTAGCTGTAGCTCACTACATCATAGCCAATCGGTTCACCTGATTTTTCGATTGGAATTGCTTGTTTGACTCGCTTCGCAATACCCTCGTTGTCTGGCTCTTCCTCAAGCCACGCCCTATGAAGTTCTTTTGGAAGTCCAGCACCAATGATGAAGAGATTATCTGTGTTCAGTTCAAAGCGCCTGATGAAGTTTCTGGCTGCATCAGGTGAGTAGAATATGGAGGTCAAATCCATCGACTCACGATATTCCGTTCCACACCACGCTACGAACTCAGTCAAGCGTGTTTCAGGAATTCCAAATTCGAATGCAGTTTCTCGATTGCCGGGATTCCAGCCCCAGATAACAGATAAGCGTTTTCGGCAAATACAATTTGACAGGCTGATCAGATTACCACCGGGCAGAAATTCACCGAAAGGAGGCGACCAATCAGGACGACCTGCCCGAAGAAGGAAATAGCCACCGGAATAGAAAATTTCTGAATTTTCACTCGTCATCAGTTTTCCCTTACACCTATATCCAAAGGATAAGCCATGTCTGAGAAAGAAAGCAAGCAGAACCAAACGCCACCGACCATCATCACCCTGACACTGCCCACACCCGAAGGCGGCGGCATCACATTGGAACGGGCCACGGCAACCCTGCTCATCCAGCGCGGGGAACTGGCGCACATCCACCAGTTTCATTATCAGGGCGCTCTCACTGACCTGATGGACGCAATCCGTGAAGCGGAAGCTGCGCTCGGCCAGGTGGAGGATAACCCACCCATCATCCATGATCTGCCAGAGGAAAAACCCAAGCCTGAACCCAAGAAGAAGGCAAAAGCCATACAGAAACCGCAACCACAAGCCGACGAGGAACCCACCATCGACATCCCGCTCAAGAAGGATGTGAAATCCGTCAAAATGAGCTACCTCAAGATTGTCGGTGGCGAGACGGATGCGGCTGCTTACCGTCAGGCGGTGCTGATCGCGGGCAAGCTCATCGCTGGTGGGTTGTGGGACGGCGAGTCACCCATCCGTATTGACGATGTATACGCCACCATGAAGAAGATGCAGCACCTGACGGACAAGGACTTTTCGCTGTTCAATCTGGAAGATTTTGTAACAGCAAGTAACGACTCGGAATCAGACACTCTCCCAACAAGTGGTGAGAATGTCGTCTGAAGCTGAGGTTGTGATGATTGGATCAGCGCTGCTTATGGATTGGTGTAGCCGGGAAATACACTTTTCTGACAGGGTGATTCAGCATCGAGGGGATATGAAGCGAAGATCAGCGCGCTGCCCCTGATAGCCATGTCACGAATGTCCATCTCAAGGATTTCCCCAGCGCAGTTGAGCGCTGTTAACCCCATAAGGTGTGTCAGGTTTCCAATCCATGTGAGTGAGCGAAACCGGGTAAACGACCTGATGATTGACTATGTCCAGGTCTTCAAAGGTATTGATCACGATGATGGCAGGCATTCGAAAGGACTCGTAAAGACCCGTTTCAATGTAGACTAGCCGCTCAATCTCGCTGTCGAACAGTAAGTCATTTCTAAGGACACGATTCAACACTCTATATCGATCATCGTCGCTCCATATAAAAATGTCCCACGCTTCGAAATTTGAACCCAGGCTTTGGATAAGCACATCACTGGCCACATCAAACACGCCATACTCCGAACACGGACCGCAGCCTGCCCCGGAAACAAGTCGAATCATTTGCGTGCCGTCCGCTGACCAGAAAACCGTTCCCGTCAGACGTTGTTCGACTGGTGGATCATCTATCGAACGTCCCCAATATACATCGTAGGTAAAGGGTTGCTCAACCTGGCCGGACTCAAGGTTGACAGTCTGGCCGTAAGTGGACAAGAGCGGTCGATTGGGATGCCAGCGAATGGTATCGGCGTAACCGCGTTCTGTCAGTTGTTCCTCAAAGATCAGATCACCTGCCGAGTATGACCAGACACGCAACCTCCATCGTCAAAGATCGCTGCAATCCAGGAACCGTCTGGTGACCATTCGACAGCCCACGGTGTAGGCGGAATCTCATTAAGTGCTGGAGGATAAGGGTAAGCACCAACCAATTGGAACTGGGAGTCCAGCAACCACAGGTGGTTGCTAGCGGCGACCATCAGCACCGAGCCATCTGGTCGCCAATCCAAATCATAGGCAACTTCTGTGAATGGTTCAGGCTCCTGCCCAGAAAGCTCAGACCCCGGCGCTATAAGTCCAACAAAATAGAGTCCCAGAAAAAGATAAAGAAAAGACCGCATCACTGCTCCTCCGCAAAGCGAAATTCTATTTTACCGCTCAATTCAAAAGGAGAATACCATGACCGAAAATACCACCCCCAACCGCGTTTTCAAGATCGGCGCAACCACCATTCAGGCCGACGAAAGCATGACGAATCTCGATAGTGAACAGGTTCGCGCCATTTTGAAGCGCACTTACCCCGAAGTCGCGCACGCCACTATCCGCGAGACCACTTTGGAGGATGGCACCATCGCAGTGATCTTCACGAGCGTACCCGGTCGGAAAGGGTAATCATGTTCAGTGCAGGCATGGCCGCCGAAAATTTGCGCGACTGCCTGCTCAACCTGCCACCACTGGAACTGCTCGGCATGAAACTGTTGCAAGACAGCCCTCATGCCGGGTTCTTTCCATCGGATGTGCCCCGTGAGACACTGAAAACCGCCGTGGTCGAGATGATCGACTACGGCGAACGGTGTCAAAGTGCGGCGCAACGGTTGAGCAAGCTCACGCCTGTTCCGATCACCGGTATTGATCTATGGGAGTATGCGTTATGACCGCTCTTTTCGTCCTACAGAAGGCTCTCGCCCACACCATCAATGCTGACCCGGTGCTGTGTCTGGCACACGCCGCCGCCTGGCTCGACCCGCTGCGCGGTGATGTGGATGACATGGACGTGTCGGACAGCGAGGATGATACGGTGTTCGTCGCGCTGCACATCCTGCGGCGAGCATTCCCGGATATCTATTT
>JBBSPQ010000409.1:0-3502 GCA_038258585.1 Pseudomonadales bacterium | reverse complement strand
TGAAGTTATGGAGCAGATACGCACCATAGAAGGCGAGTTTGATTTTGAGACCTACTATTCGCTGTCCTGCCAGAACTGTCCGGACGTGGTGCAGGCTTTGAACCTGATGGCAGTGCTTAATCCTGGCATCAAGCATGTGGCAATCGACGGTGCGCTGTTCCAGCAAGAAGTTGATGGACGTCAGGTGATGTCGGTGCCATCCGTGTATCTGAACGGCAAGTTGTTTGCTTCTGGCCGTATGGGTGTCGAGGAAATCCTTGCGAAAATCGACACGGGCGCGGCGTTCCGCGAAGTGGAGAAAATGTCTGCTCGCGAACCGTTCGATGTTTTAGTGGTTGGTGGTGGACCTGCCGGCGCTGCCGGTGCCATTTATGCGGCCCGCAAAGGTATTCGCACGGGGGTGGCGGCCGAGCGCTTCGGTGGTCAGGTGCTCGATACCATGGGCATAGAAAATTTCATTTCCGTACAGGAAACCGAAGGTCCCAAATTGGCCAGAGCGTTGGAAGAGCATGTGCGTGAATACAACGTCGACATCATGAATCTGCAGCGTGCCGCTGCCCTCGTGCCTGCAACCGAGATCGGAGGTCTGCATGAGATTCGCTTTGAAAGCGGTGCGGCTTTAAAAGCCAAAACGGTGATCGTGGCGACAGGTGCCAGATGGCGCGAACTGAACGTAGCGGGTGAGAAGGAATACCGTAACCGTGGTGTTGCATACTGCCCGCACTGTGACGGACCCTTGTTCAAAGGCAAGCGCGTAGCTGTGGTTGGCGGTGGCAATTCCGGCGTCGAAGCAGCGATTGATCTGGCTGGTATCGTCAGTCATGTGACACTGCTCGAGTTTGCCGACGAGCTGCGTGCGGATGCGGTGCTGCAACGCAAACTCAAAAGCTTGCCAAATGTCACGGTCATTACCGGCGCGCAAACAACGGAAGTGCTCGGCGATGGTCAGAAAGTCACTGGCCTTGCCTACAAGGATCGCGTCAGCGGTCAAACTCGAGAGGTGTCACTCGATGGCATTTTTGTGCAAATCGGTCTGCTGCCTAACAGCGATTGGTTGAAGGGGACCGTAGAATTATCCCCTCATGGCGAGATCGTCACGGATCTGAAAGGACAGACCAGTGTGTCAGGTGTCTTTGCGGCGGGGGATGTCACTACGGTGCCCTATAAGCAGATCGTCATCGCAATGGGGGAAGGTGCAAGAGCATCTTTAAGTGCATTCGATCATTTAATAAGACATTGATTCAAACGGCAAGGATGCGTCCCACCAGAATGGTCTTATACTAAGATTTGCCACATTATGCTTGGGAATATTCCCCGGCAGATGTCCCGAGGTATAAGTGTTGTCAAAAGATGAGGGCAGGTCATTGAAATCGTTTTTCAATGGACTCAAGGAGCTAGTCTCCAGTGTTGTGTCTAAAGCTAAAAATAATGCTGGAAATGGGGCGGTGGGTTCCGAATGGGAATCCGTAAGCACTCTTTGGGGGAAGCGGGCGGCAGAGTTAATTGACATAGAAAAACCCACTGCGTGGACTGATTCCCCTCTAGTACAGCAGATGTATATTCATCCACTTATATCAGGAAGAGCCGATGTCGCCTGGCTGGAAACGGTATCGAAAAAAGACTTCCCTGCGCCGGTTCAGGTGGCCCTGAGCCTGGGATGTGGTGGTGGCGGACTGGAACGCCACGGCGCTGCTCTAAATATAGCTAAACAATTCATCGCTTATGATGTCTCAGAGGGGGCAATCCAATTGGCAAGAAATATTGCCGATGACAATGGATTGAGCCAAATAATTTATAAAGCCGCAGACCTGAATACGATGATTCACCCTGAAAATGCCTATGACGTCGTGTTTGCCTCCCAATCGCTCCACCACATCGAATCTCTGGAACACTATCTCGATCAGGTTAGACGGGCTCTTAAACCAAATGGGCTCTTTATCATCAATGAATTTGTTGGGCCAAACCAATTTCAATGGACAGAAGTTCAAATGCGTCACTCTCAGAATCTGCTGGAAGCTATACCGGAGTGCTACCGACAAATTATCCAAGGGCACGGATTAAAATCATCAATCACACGGCCGACCATCGAGTTCATGAACGGCATTGATCCGACTGAAGCAATTCGTTCGGCGGATATAATTCCAGAAATCAATAAAAGATTTGACGTTTTGGAAAAAACAGATTTTGGAGGCACCCTACTGCAACTCGTGCTGGGCGACATTGTAGGTAATTTTTCAGACACACTAGAGGACCGAAGAGTACTTCAATCTATCTTCGATGAGGAGAAGCGTTTAATTGGCAATGGTGAGCTGGAAAGCGATTTTACGTTGATGATTATGCGTAACAATAAATAGATTGATGGCAACACACCCCCAATGAGACGCATCAGTCCTCCTCAGAACTCGTCTGGACCAATGGGCAGTTCAGTTTTGTAGATGACTTGCTTCAGCGTCATGCTCGACTGAATATTAGCAACGCTGCGTATGCGAGTGAGTTTGTCGGCGAGAAAGCGCTGATAGCTGTCTAGATCTGGCACCACCACGCGCAGCATGTAATCGAACCCTCCCGTCATCAGATAACACTCCATCACCTCCCGATATTGCAGAATCTGTTGCTCAAACTCCTCTAGGCTCGCTCGCTCCTGACTGCGCAGGGACACGTTCACAAACACACTAATAGGCAGCCCGACTGCACGTGGATCGACGATACCCGCGTAGCGGCGCACTACCCCGTTCTGCTCAAGAGTCTTGACCCGACGCAGGCACGGTGAAGGCGATAAACCCACCCTGTCCGCTAGCTCGGCATTACTGATTCGGCCATCGTTCTGCAGATGGTGTAGGATTCTAAGATCTGTCTTATCGAGACTTTGAATTGGCATATTATGCTTATAACTATATATTTTTCATTTATATCTGCTAAATAACATTGCTTCCGCGATGCTATTCGCAATCGTCTGTCGGCGCAAGCACGCTAAACTGGGTCGATGCAATCAAAGCCCTGCAGTAGCCATCCTGTTGGCAAGAAAACCTCATGCCACACTTAACAAGCTGCGTCAGTAGCCGGCCCAACAGAACAAAACGAGACCTCATATGAACAACCCTGCATCCCTCAAAGCCTCTCCATTACCAGAGACCTTCCGCGAAGAAACCAAGGAATGGCTCGACGCCCTACGTAACGTGTTCGAGGAATACGGGGACCATGGCGTGCAGGAAATCATCAGTGGTATGCAAGGCTGGGCGCGTGACCACGCCATTGCGCTCGGCGACATCAACCACACGACCCCCTACCTCAACAGCATTCCTTTGAGTCGACAGCCCGCTTATCCGGGCAATATCGAGTTGGAAAAGCGCATCGAGAATTTCATTCGCTGGAATGCTATGGCAATGGTTTTGCAGGCGCTGGACAGAGAGGCGGGAGTCGGCGGACACATTGCGACTTACGCTTCTGCCGCGACGATGATGGAGGTGGGCTTCAATCACTTCTTCCGCAAACGCGATGAAAG
>JBBSPQ010000408.1:0-3505 GCA_038258585.1 Pseudomonadales bacterium | reverse complement strand
TGCCGGTTCCCTCCGTCTGACCACTTCATCGACAGCGTGTTCCACGACCTCGTAATGAACCCCGATTTGCTCCAGCAATTCGCGGCGCCGGGGTGAAGCGGAGGCCAGCACAATCCCTCCGAATCTGACCGTCATGAATGCCTGTCCTTTGATCATGCCGTGATTTTTGATCATATTAGTAACCGCAATTAAGTGTTTTATCGCACGCCAAAACTTCGCCGCATTTGACGCAATAGCAAAAACATCCACGGCCATACAAACGCACTCGAAAGCGCACCAAGCAGGAATAACAGGTTTGAAGAGACGGCCTGTTCAGCTGCAATCTTCATCCAATGCGTCATCATCAGATGAAGACCGATCAGTGCCAGCACCAGACCACTCTGCTGCAACGCAGAGAACATCCGCAGACGTTGATGCAGGCTGAGAGTGATATAGGCAATGATTGCCAAGGCCAACGCATTCACGCCTAACAGTGAGCCTTCCAGAATATCCGTCAGTAACCCCGCGACCCATGCAAAACCGATTCCAACCCGGTAAGGCAGTGCCATAGCCCAATAAATCAATACCATAGCGATCCATTGTGGACGATAGTTCATCGCCCAATCGGGAAATGGAACGATGGCCAGTAAATAGGCCACAAAGAAACTCAATAAAATTACCCAGGTGGCATGACTACGCTGATCCATTTACTACTCCTGTCTTGCCGCCGGATCTGCTGTTGCATTTTTCGGTGCAACTGCAGGATTCGCTGGCTCCTGATCTTGCGACGTCTCTGCCTCCCGATCAGGACCATCAGAATCGATGAGAATCGCCGACTGATTCGCGTCATCTTCTAGTGGCGCCCCGCTGTCCGTCCAGACAGGTGCAGCACCACCTTGCAATTGCGCATCTAGCTCATTCTGCGCTAGCTCCACCAGCATCACATGGCGAGTTCTATCGAGCTGAGCAAGTGGTCTTGCCCGTATTATTGCGAAAGGTTGACCACGATCATGGATCACGTTCGTTACTTCAGCAACCGGATAGTCCTTCGGAAAGCGCTGCCCGAGCCCTGAACTCACCAGCAAATCTCCCACGACAATATCGGCAGTATCCGGTACAAATTCCAGCTCGAGCTCGGGTGTCTCATCGCGACTACCGCGTGCGATTGCGCGCTCGCCGTTACGATTGACCTGCACGGGTGTGCCATGACGAGGGTCGGTAATGAGCATCACCCAGCTGGTGAAGGGCAGCACTTCTACCACCTGCCCCATCAGGCCATGGGCATCCAGCAGAGCCTGTCCTTCCAGAACACCGTGTTGTGCTCCACGGTTGATGAGGACGCGCCGAGAACCGGGAGTTGAGGATATATTGATGATTTCCGCAGTCATGATCTGCCCCTTCACAGCGGCGGAAGCTTCCTGCAGGGCACGCAGACGACTGTTCTCGCTGGCAAGCCCAGCAAGCAGCTGTAATTCGCGCTGAGCAAACAATAACTCTTCGCGCAGGCGGTCATTCTCGTCGATGAGATCCCCATGGGAGACGAAGACGTCATCAATCCAATAGGAGATGCGGGCGGGGGTGTCTGCAACCCAGTAGACCGGAGCGGTCAGGAATCCCAAGCTGTAGCGAACTCGATCAAGGTAGTCGAAGCGGCTGTCAGCGAACATGACAGCCACAGAGAGCACCACGAACGCTGCTACGCGGTATTCCAGCGACACGCCTTTGATAAATAGTGTCTTAATGATGGAACCTCGGGGGAACGTCCTATAGAGGCTCCCTATGGGTTATTCAATGGTCAATGAATCCATGTCGTTGGCGTCCATCAACTCCATCGCTTTACCACCACCTCTGGCCACGCAGGTCAGAGGATCTTCGGCAACGATGACAGGCAAGCCTGTCTCTTCTGACAACAGTTTATCCAAATCCTTCAACAAAGCACCGCCACCAGTCAATACCATGCCACTTTCGGCGATATCTGAGGCCAGTTCTGGCGGGGACTGCTCCAGCGCGCTCTTCACTGCCTGCACTATAGCTGACAGGGGCTCTTGAAGAGCCTCAAGAATTTCGTCGCTGTTCAGGGTGAAACTGCGCGGGACGCCTTCCGCAAGATTGCGGCCGCGCACATCGATCTCGCGCAGAACACCAGACGACGGGTAGGCACAGCCAATCTCTTTCTTAATGCGCTCAGCAGTGGCATCACCAATGAGGCTTCCGTAATTACGGCGGACGTGAGTGATGATCGCCTCGTCGAAACGGTCGCCGCCAATGCGGACGGATTCGGCGTAAACAATGCCGTTAAGGGAAATAATCGCGATTTCAGTGGTACCACCACCAATATCGACAACCATGGAACCAGTGGCCTTTTCTACCGGGAGGCCAGCGCCAATTGCTGCTGCCATCGGCTCTTCGATCAGACGAACTTCACGAGCACCGGCGCTGACGACGGACTCACGGATTGCACGACGCTCAACTTGGGTTGATTTACAGGGCACACAGACCAGAACACGTGGGCTTGGCGGGAAAAAGCTGTTTTCGTGGACTTTGCTGATGAAATGCTGAAGCATCTTCTCGGTGACCTGAAAATCGGCAATAACGCCGTCTTTCAAAGGTCGGATAGCGGTGATATTTCCCGGTGTCCGGCCCAGCATCCGCTTCGCATCCATACCGACGGCAGTCACAGTCTTTTGACCGTTGTGGGTACGAATGGCGACTACAGACGGTTCATTAAGGACTATGCCTTGGCCACGCACATAGATCAGTGTATTAGCGGTGCCCAGGTCTATGGAAAGATCGTTGGAGAACATTCCCCGGAATTTTTTGAACATTTACTTTTGATTAACCTCAATATAGGAATCCTCCCCACACTTGAGACCGAGCACCTGATCACAGACATGAAGCAAGCATTCAGTTTACGCGCAAGATTTCGTGCAAAGGGTTGGATAAATCGGCGGAAACTTCCGGCAGTTTTATAATTTGCCGTCAGATCCTGAAACTGTTGTCCCAAACCGGTCTCTTTCCCGTATAATCACGGCTTCTCCGGCGAATAGACACGCACTCTAACAACGGCAAGGATATAGGGCAAGAGTCAAATCGATAATTGCTATAAATCAGGCATTGCCACTCAAAACAGCGTCGGAACCCTTGCAAAATTTTGACCGAAATCTGTCGGAACTGTGGAGATTGTGAATGGCATTGGAAAAATCAGACGTCGAAAAAATCGCCCATCTGGCGCGTCTGCATGTTGATTCAAATGAAACAGAAGAAGTGACCAATCGCATCTCCTCCATTCTTAACATGATTGACGAGATGCAGAGTGTAGACACTGCCGACGTCGCACCGCTGGCGCATCCGTTTGATGCCGTGCAAAGGCTTCGCCCCGATGCGATCACAGAGCGCAATCAGCGCGAATATCTGCAAAAAACAGCACCCGCCACTCAGGATGGACTTTATCTCGTCCCTAAAGTTATCGAATGAAGCCAGCTGACTGATTGCACGGCGGCGCTCATCAACGCGCTTGTGCTCATCA
>JBBSPQ010000407.1:0-3507 GCA_038258585.1 Pseudomonadales bacterium | reverse complement strand
TTTCTCTTCACGATGCAACATCCCGTTGGTATCAGCGACCTCAATTACGCACGACACCTCCACAACGTGGCGATGGTGCAAATTCTTCAGGAGGCGCGCCTGCAATTTCTGGCGAGTCTGGGTTTCACCGAGGGTAATATCTATGGTCTGGGTATGGTGGTCACAGATTTGGCGGTAGATTATCGTTCTGAGTCTTTTGCCAACGACCTCCTGATCATCGATGTAGGTGTAGAACGCTTCAATCGCTACGGCTGCGACATCTGTTACCAGATCACCAATACCGCACTTGACCGTGTGGTGTGCAATGCCAAGACCGGCGTGGTTTTCTTTGATTTCGATAAACACGAGATTGCTTTGATCCCGAAATCGTTTCGCGACAAACTTGGGAAGTCGGAGCTTAATGTTGTCTGACCAACGGGCTGTGAAGTGATCATATTTCGCTATTTGAGTCGCCAAGTTTATCAGGTGATGGCTGCGGTCACGGTGATTCTGTTAGTGGTCGCGATGATCACGCGCTTTCTGCAGTACCTTGGACAGGCCGTCGCCGGGGAAATTACCTCCGATATTCTTGTGCTGTTGATGGCCTATCGCCTGCCTGAATTTCTCCTTGTTATCCTTCCTTTTGCGTTGTTTCTCGGCATTCTGCTGGCCTATGGGCGTATGTATGATGACAACGAGATGACTGTGCTCGGCGCTTGTGGCCTCAGTCAGAAGCGCTTGGTGGTCATGACATTGCTGGCGTCTTCCGTTCTGGCCGCGGTCGTTGCTGTACTCAGTCTGCAACTGGCACCCTGGGGACTGCAAAACACTGAGCAGTTGATAGACAGCCAAGATGATCTGACCGAGTTGGATTTGATCGTGGCGGGACAATTCCAGACCTTTGCCGGTGGGTTACGCACCACTTACGCAGAGAGTATCAGTAACAGTCCGGAGGGGCGGCAGCTCAATAACACGTTTGTGGCCTGGCGTCGTCCAGACAGTGAGGATAGTCAGCAGGGGCTGCGCGTGATCGTGTCTGAAACGGCGCGTCCGATTATCGAAGAGGCCTCAGGACGCCGTTTCATGCTACTGGAAAACGGCTACCTCTACGATGGTGTGCCAGGTCAGGCCAATTACATGGTGACCCAATTCGAGCAACAGGCATTGTTGATGCCGGATCAAACGCGTGTCGAGGATGTGGTGCGTGAAAAAGCCATGCCGACCCTGCAGCTGTGGAGTTCTTCTGATCCGGAACAGGCGGCGGAATTGCAGTGGCGCATATCTGTCATTTTGCTGATTCCGATTCTGAGTCTCATCGCTGTGCCGCTGAGCAAGGTAGAACCTCGGCAGGGACGTTTCAGTAAGCTGGTTCCCGCGGCCTTGCTCTACGCGCTTTACTATGTGCTGTTGCAGACGGCGATGGACAGGATGGGCGAAGGCGAGATTCCCGCGATCGTTGGATTATGGTGGGTGCATGCGGTGTTCCTTGGCTTCGGTCTAATGCTGTTGTTTGGTCGGCGCAAGGCGTGATGGGTTGATGATGGCACAGAGTAACTGATGCGAAAACTGGACGCTTACATACGTAATACTGTGGTGCTTTCCATGCTGGTCGTGGTGACACTCATGGCCAGTCTCGACTTCATTTTTACGCTGACCGATGAATTGGGCAGCAGTCTGGAAAATTACGATGCAGGTGAGGCGCTGTTGTTCACCCTGCGCATCATGCCCACCACGATTTACGAGCTGTTGCCGTTTACCGCTTTGGGTGGTGCGCTGATCGGATTGGGTATTCTTGCTTCCCACAATGAGTTGGTTGTGATGCAAGCCGCCGGTGTCAGCACCACACGCATTGTATGGGCGGTGATGAAGCCTACGCTGGCAGTAATGATCCTGAGTCTGGTGCTTGGTGAGTATGTCGCGCCGCAATTACAGCAACGCGCGCAGAGTGATCGAGCGATTATTGAGAGTGGTGGCCTGGCATTGAGTTCAGCCGGCGGCGACTGGCGCAAGATCGGGAATGAGTTCATTCACGTCAACGTCATTCTGCCCGGTGGGGAAGAGCTGCAGGGTGTGACGCGTTATGTGCTGAATGAAAGCCGACGTCTGCAGAGCAGTAGCTTCGCAGTTGGTGCTGAATATCGTCGCGATTCCACAGGCAATTATTGGGTCCTCAATGAAGTGCGGGAGACAGTATTTGGCAACGGTTCTCTCAAGGTCAACGAGTTCGATTCATTTGAATGGCGCGTGGATATGTCACCGGAACTGCTTAGTGTTTTGCTGGTGGAGCCCGAGCGACAATCCATCACCGGCCTTTATCAGTTTGCCAAGTATTTTGAAACGGAAGGGCTGGAGAGTGGCAGTTATTATCTCGCCTTCTGGAAAAAGCTGTTGCAACCATTGGCGACAGCATCGCTGGTCTTGTTAGCCATATCATTCGTGTTTGGTCCACTACGCAGTGCCACCATGGGGTATAGAGTCTTTGTCGCTATTGGCATTGGTCTGGTATTCACCATTCTGCAACGCATGATGGGACCTGCAAGCCTTCTCTATGGCTTTGATCCACTGGTCGCCGTGATGGTGCCCATTCTAATGTGTTTAGCGTTGGGAGCGTTTCTGCTCAAGAGGGTTTGAAAAAAAAGCGGGATTAGAAAGGGCGCGCGTTTTTTGGCAGCACGATGATGCTTGTGCCTGAGAGCTTGTCATGTAGTGCGTCACCCTTTGGGTCCACATACAGCCACAAAAAACCCAGCCCAAGGCAGAAAAAACTAGGCCATGCCAGCGCGAAACGTAAAAGTCCCTGTTGCAGGGTCATCAGTCCTCCCGTGTTACTCACGGCCTTGATTCGCCACGCAATCATGCCCAGTGTCTGCCCCGTGCGCCGCCAGAACCAGATGTAGAATATTGCCGCGCTGCCAATCATCCCCACAAACAGAATCGCACTCAGTATTGGATTGGTTTGCACCCGCCCATCGACAAGGTGATTGGTGTTCGGTCCAACGATCAACTGCATGAGAAATCCTAATCCCATCCAGATTGCGAACACCAGGAACGCGTCATAGAGTAAAGAGGCGAGCCGCCGCAGCAAGCCAGACGTGGGTGCAGCTTCTAATAAATCTACAGGTGAAGATGCAACCGCTGTTGGGCCTTGTTTTGGCGTCTTGCTCATTACTTATTGCTCATTACGGGTCAAAGTTCCTTTACAGCTTGAATCAGTTCGTTAACGGCCTTCTGACCGTCTCCGAACAGCATGCGGGTATTGTCGAGCAGGAACAACGGGTTCTCTACGCCGGAGAAACCCGTGCCTCGGCCACGTTTGATCACGATCACGTTGTCTGATTCCTCCGCGTTCAGAATGGGCATGCCGTATAACGGGCTTGCCGGGTCTTTCTTAGCAGCAGGGTTCACGACGTCATTAGCACCAATCACCAGCGTTACGGTGGTGTTGCCGAAGTCGGCGTTGATGTCTTCCATGTCATAGATCATGTCGTACGGCACGCCTGCTTCGGCGAGCAACACGTTCATGTGACC
>JBBSPQ010000406.1:0-3510 GCA_038258585.1 Pseudomonadales bacterium | reverse complement strand
CATTTCTCTCGAAAGAATTTTGGTTTATGTCTATTCATCGTGAAAAGCGTGTATCCATGAAACTAGTCGCTGAAAAAGCGGAGGTTTCTCTTCAAACGGTTTCGCGTGTTGTGAATAAAAGCTCAGGCGTCTCCTTGGAAACAAGGCAACATGTTCAAAGGGTAATTAATGAGCTTGGGTATCGACCTAACCGTGTTGCTAGTGCTATGCGTGGTTCTAGCAAGACGCTCGGTGTGGTCGGATATGGTCTGGAATATTATGGCCCCTCCCACACGCTTATCGGAGTAGAGCAAGAAGCAAGCAGACTTGGTTACAGCATTTCGCTTCAGCTAGTACAAGATCCTGAAAACTTTGATGCTCCTGCCATTATCGACCATATGTTGGATAGCTTAGTTGACGGTATTGTGTGGTGTATTCCACAAATTGGTAACAATTTTGAAGTTGTGGATGAACATGCCAAAAAAATTTCTACACCTCTTATCTATACCGATGTTTATTCATCGACAGCCGATTTTGTCGTATGTAGTGATAATTACACCGGCGGATGCATTGCTACAAGACATCTTATTGAGCAAGGGCACAAAAGGATTGCGATTATTACAGGCCCTCAGGCTTATGCTTCGGCTCAAGAACGGCAGAGAGGTTGGCATGATACTATGCTAGAACAGGGACTTGACCCTGACATCTCATTGATCAAAGAGGGAAATTGGACAGCCAGTAGTGGAGCAGATTGTTTTTATACACTCATGCAACAAACGCCTAATGTTACTGCTGTTTTCGCCTCTAACGATCAAATGGCTTTGGGTGTGATGTCTGTTGCCCAAAAAATGGAAAAACGCATTCCTGATGACCTGGCAATTGTTGGTTACGATGATATACCTGAGGCAGTATTTTTTCGCCCATCATTGACATCCATCCGCCAGGATACGGTTCGTTTGGGAGCCAACGCCGTAAGCCAAATCATTACTATCATTGAAAATCTGCGGATCGGCGGTGAAGTTGAAACTACACTAAGCCAGATTCAACCCGAGCTTGTCATCCGGGCTTCCTCATTGAGCACTTCATAACGCTCATAGGATAGCCGTTTTAATCTATTTTCATTTGAAAGGAGGTTCATAGCGCAAAATTTCTGAGTAAATTTATGTATTGAGATAATGTTTATCTTATTAAGGAGAAACACATGTCTAAGTTAGTTTCTTTTGTATCGGTTGTAGTCACTATGCTGCTGATAGGATCAGTGGCCATTGCTCAGGATCAGAAACCAAGTGGTGATTTGCTTATCTGGATGCAGATTGCCAACCAGGATCAAATGGAGCAAACGATTTTACCCGCTTTTCTGGAAGAATATCCCGATATCACCGTAGAATTTGCCAATTACTCTCCGTCAGAAGTTGCCCAACAATTGGCACTTGCTATTCAGGGTGGAACGGGAGCTCCCGATGTGGCACTGATGGAAACTGCTCAGGTTCCACGGATTGTTGATTTGGGTGGTGTGGCTGACCTGACTGATCGCATTGGTGCTGATGATACTGATTTTGTGCAGGCTGCCCTCCAGAATGGGGTTAAAGATGATCGTTATTATTCTGTTCCGTGGGATGTAGGCCCTGTTGTTCTCTACTATCGGCGTGACATTTTTGAAGCAGCTGGTCTTTCCTCTAACCCTGAAGATGTTGATGGAATGGTTGCTACATGGGAAGATTTCCTAGGTGTCTGCCAGACGATTAAAGATGAAACTGATTTACCTTGCTTTGCTATGAACCAAGCGCAGAACACTGGCGATATCTGGACGAACATTTTATGGTCGCAGGGTCAGGGTTGGTACAATGATTCAGGTGAAGTTACTGTAAATTCTGAAGCCGCAGTAGATGCTTTGCAGTTTTTAGGAAACTTCTGGGAAAACAATCTTGTTTCCGATGATCTGGAATGGACTGACGGTTGGTATGCGAGCCTGAATGAGGTTCAGCTTGAAGGTGGTACAGTTCCGCCAGTTGCTACAGTTCCGATTGCTGCATGGATGGGTGGTTTCCTCAAAAATTGGGCCGCAACAGACACGGCTGGTTTATGGGGAGTGGTGCAATTTCCGACTTTTAATGATGGCGTACGTTCCGCTAATCAGGGTGGATCTAGTTATGTCATCCCGGAGCAGAGTGATAACCAGGATGCAGCCTGGGCCTTCATCGAATTCGTAAACAGTACAGAAAGCCAGATCGCACTATTCGATTACGGTGATATCTTCCCCGCACGACTTTCGGCATACGAAGCCCCAATTTTTGCTGAAGGTGATGAGTATTTTGCAGATCAGGCTGTTCGTGAGGTTTATGCCGAAGCTGGTCGTAATTTGCCAGTAGCCAATATTTATGGCGTTTACTACCCTGTTATGGATAGTCAGACGGATACAGCAGTTCAACGTTTTGCCACCGGGGAAGTTGATGCAGCAACAGCACTTGCTGAAGCTGCAGAAATTATCAGATTGGAAACCGGCCTCAACTAGTCTCAGGTCAAAAACACTGTGGGGGATTATCCAGCCCCCACAGTGTTCACGTAGGGAGTAGCAATTATGACGGAAAAAATTACAAACCAGTCCCTCAATTTGCGTCAAGAGCAGAGGTTAAACCAAAGCTGGTGGTTAAGGTTAATGCACAGTGTGTGGAAACACAGATGGGCATACATTTTTATTTCGCCATTTTACATTTTCTTTGCAGTTTTCGGTTTATATCCGATGCTGTTCTCCTTATACCTGAGCTTCACTGAATGGAAGGGGATCGGCGAAATTAAATTTGTAGGATTCGCAAACTTTGAGCGGATGCTTCAAGATAAAATTTTTATAAAGTCTTTTGAGAATAGTTTTGTACTGTTCTTAATGTATGTGCCTATTATGATTTTGTTGGCTTTAGTGCTGGCAGTAATTTTGAACTCTCCCAGAGTCAAAGGTTTTCGTTGGTTCCGAACGATCATCTTTATACCGTTTATTACCAACATGGTTGCAGCTGGTTTCGCATTTCAGGTACTGCTCAATAAAAATTATGGATTAGTGAATGTGATATTAGGCCAACTGGGTATCGGCGCTGTCCCCTGGTTAGAGAGTGTGTGGGGTGCACGGGTATCCTTGTCTCTACTGATTATATGGGCGTGGCTTGGTTACAACATGGTGCTTATGCTGGCTGGTTTGCAAACTATCCCCAATGAACTAAACGATGCTGCTCGTGTGGATGGCGCGAATCGCTTCCAGACATTTTTTCGGATTACGATTCCATTGATGCGACCAATAATCCTTTTTGCTCTAGTAATGTCCACCATGGGTACATTCAGTTTGTTCGCAGAAGTGGATACACTAACAGGCGGTGGGCCAGTATATTCCACGATTACCCCATTAATCAAGATTTACGGAAATGCTTTCAGCCAATTTCAATTTGGCTATGCCTCAGCCATGTCTTATACCTACTTTGTGATCATTTTTATATTAACAATGTTTCAGGTGCGCTACTTCGGCCGAAATAATCAATAAAGGTT
>JBBSPQ010000405.1:0-3520 GCA_038258585.1 Pseudomonadales bacterium | reverse complement strand
ATGCCGCCACAGGTCTAATGACTAACAAAAATGCAACACCCACGATAGCCATAGGCCATGTCAAAGGTGCTAATATTCCATCCACAAGGCTGCCTCCAAATAATATGAGCATTACCGCCAGTAAGATGTGCTCTATCTGAGTATTAAATTCATGGAGGGTATTATGGTATTTATGCCCAATTTCATAGTTCCTAATAGTGATAGCGGTAACAAAGACGGCAACAAATCCATATCCGTGCGCAAGCTCGGTCACGCCGTAGACGAAGAGAGTAGCTGATACGGCTACTAAACCTTGGCGAACATGAGTGACGTCCCATTTTTCTGGCAGGAGAAAATAGAGAAAAGTGATTAATTTTCCTATAGCGAACCCAATTATCACTCCTGCTGTAAGGCGGTAAATTACATCAAATGTTAACCAGTCCATTCCGGAAAAGGATGGGCCATCTTGGGACGCCAAAGCTAAGGCCACAGCGAGCCAAACGAAGGGAAATGCGAGCCCATCATTCATACCAGCTTCAGCCGTCAGGGCAAATTTTGCAGGGTGAATGTCCTTAGTATTAGGAGGGCCGGTCTGGACGTCACCTGCTAAGACCGGATCTGTCGGGGCCAGAACAGCGCCTAACAAAACCGCTGAAGCCAACGTCCAATTTAACACCCAAAAACCTATTGCCGCCAAAGCAGCTATGCACAATACCATCGCTATCGTCGCAAGACGAAATGGGGCTCCCCATTGCCTTAAACTGAAAGGCGTATCGATGCGCAATCCGGTTCCCATCAGAGCTACGATAACCATGATTTCAGCCATGTGCATCGTAAGCGCGTGACTTCTAAAAGGGGAAACCCAAGGAAGCTCTTTAACCAACGTGAACAAAAGCCATCCCATTGCTATAAAAAAGACGGGGTAAGAAATATTGATTAGCTGAGCACCATATTTGACCCATGCGATTGATAGCGCGGAAAACCCGATCAAGATATAACTAACAATATATAAGTCCATGGATTTCCTTTGATACATTGCCCATAGAGCCAGAAGCATTTACCTCATCCGACTCTTTATTTCGTAATCAATTGGCTTGTATTTAAAATTATTTGATTGACCCGCTGAGCACGCTGTGAGACCAATTATCAGATCCATCTCAGCACGGAAAACGGTTTTCTCACCAGCTTTACTTTGCGGCGGCAATACCTTAATTCGCCCTGATTCCTTGTCAAAGTCAACGTTCATAAAAATATTGAAAGAGACAGGAATGGAGTCGGGCGCAATTCCATATCCCACGAAAGCCTGTTCAAGATTACCTTGGCACCCTTGATGAGGATTCTCGTCCCCATAGATAATTTTAAAGGTATCTTTGCTGCATGGGGTAAGAGTGAAATCGTGCCTTCCAACTTCGTCCTCCACGATCGTCAACATGGGCCTGCTGCGGTTAGAGTAAATAATATTCCCCGTCGTCAGAAATAGGGTCTCCGCATAGTCAAGTGAACGACCTGATGAAATAACTTCCCTAATGTCCTCTGAATTAAAAGCAACGAGATCGGAAACCTGTTCTCCTTCGGGATCGACAACTGTCAACAGGTCACCCTTTTTAAGAGTAAAGCTAGTGCCAGTTCGTGGGGAAATTCGTATCATCGTGTACTCCTGCTTGAGAATCTATTCATGGCTGAAAAGGACATACCCAGTTTTGTGGCAACATGCGGCCGCTGTACTGGAGAGCTTCAGAAGCATCCCCAAAATTCGTCACCATTGGATTAATGCTTCCAGCATACTGGATATCCCTATCCCGGATCGTTTTTTGCAATTTAGAATACTTGCCTGACTCTCTAAGTTTCTCAAACTGCTCATGAGAATTGAAAACCATTACCGGAAACGGCGTCCGGCGAGCAGGACGCGACGCATTGGCATGCATGCCTACTACAAAAAATGAATGACCTGCAATACTCATGCTGAAATGAGGAGAAAGTGGATCTGACTCACTGTTTCGATCCCATTTAACCCCTCTATCCAAATCTAAACAATGCAGTTCCTGCAATCTATCCCACAGAGCCTTTTCGTAAACGCCTTCAGATAAAAGATCATTCTCAGAAAAAAGTACAACAAGTGATTGCAATTCGTTGGCTTGATTTTTTAATTTTTCACCAAACATTTTCAGGGCTTTATATATCGAGAGATCGCAATCCGAGTCCTCAATGTCCCCAGCCGATAGAAAATACATATTCTGCTGTCTGTGTGCGGATTTCGCCCCCACACAGGGAAAATTTAGTGATTCAATTATACGTATAAACGCTTTTTCTCTATCCATTTTATCCTCTTGAAGATCACCTACTTGATGTCAATTTCTGGGAATATTCGCAACAAACATGCCAAATTCACATTCAATGGATTTTCAGTGAGTTAGACGGAGGAAGAAGAAGGGACGGGTACGTATTGAATAACTTTTGTAACGCTTAGGGTAAATTTTTCCCATTTACCCTAAGCGTTATTTAAATACTTCTACAATAAAATTATTAAGAGAATGATAATTGGAATCGGAATACCAAGAAAGTAAAGTAGTAAAGATCTCATGATTTATGTCCTCTGGTAATTAGATTTGGTCACGAAGACGGCCACCGAAGGTTGCCATCCAACTCGCGAAAAATGCCCCACACAGCAAAGAGATGAACATCCACCCTGCAGCGTAGGCCGTTGCCTCACGCGCCTCATCGACTGCTGCTTGGGCAGTCACTACTGCTTCGCGCAAATTCGAAGTAACTTCGTTTACGCGAGCTTGAGCCTGTTGCGTAGAGAGGCCAGTGTCTCGTGCCACCACACGCGCTAGATACTCGCTGTCTTGAGTGGAGAGCTGAACCTCAGGCAAACTTCGCATCAGGATCCTTGTCAATTCGCCTGCCCGAACTTCACTATCCTCTGCAGACAGGCTAGTAGAGGAGTTGGCCGCAGGCCGCATCAACGAGTCAACAAAATAGTCAGTGATTTGTGACCCGTTTACGTCCACACCCTCAGTCATTGATCCCGCCGCTTGCGTGGCGCCGCCAACAATTGATGCAGTAGCTTTGGCACCCCCGCTTACTACAGTGGCGAGACTGCCAGTAAACACCACTGTCGCCAGAAGAGTCGCAACCGCCCACGTCACCAAACCATGTGCCGTATCTCTGAAAAATACCTCATCTGAATGCACGCTATACCAACGGAATCTCAGGCGACCCACAAGATACCCGCCCAATCCCGATGATGCGATTTGCGTGAAGGTGATCCAGAGAATACCCGTAATACCAAGGGCCGCTACATTAGCGCCTTCTCCATCCCAAGGCGAGACCATAGAGAGGCCGAGCCCGAACCCTAATATGAGCAGCAAAAATGATAGTGCAGACGCCGCTACGGCGCCTGCCAATATTGCCCCCCAAGAAACTCCAGGTGTCGTATCTGTAGTTAATGTATTCATTGCATTTCCTCTAATGTAAAAGTGACTAAAGTTTAATGTTGCGTGAATGAGTAATTTCTTTCGGACAATTGCCCCTTGCTCAT
>JBBSPQ010000404.1:0-3525 GCA_038258585.1 Pseudomonadales bacterium | reverse complement strand
AGTGTGCGAGCTACAACAGGATCATGCGGCGTTGCTAAAAACAACTGGACGATGTAGCGATGGGCGAGATTATCGAACCATGTGGGTTTATCGCCTTCGGTTAAGGGATAGCGTCGATCTTCACTTGCCGCCATCAACCAAGGGACAAGGTTTACCCTCGCTAACTTGCGGTGAAACCGATTTGCAAAGCCATCCAGAGACGACGATTTTTCCAGCAGTGTTTTGAGCGCGTGAACATGCAAGAGTGCTACTGTCATGCCCTGACCATAGATTGGATCCAGCGCACAGACAGCATCCCCGATGGCAATAAAGCATTCTGGGTAGTGTTTGGCGCGTCCATAATGGCGCAGGCGGTTTACGGCGCGAAATCCCGCAATTGGACTCATGGGTGTTAATGTTTCTATCCAGTTCGACACAGTGGGATCGGGTAAACTCCGCGCATAATCCAGAAATGCCTGTTCTTCCGTTGGTGGATAATCGGCATTCATGCCCGCCAGCGTAATCACGACCTGTCGACTTTCAAGGACTGCCGCCGCCGCACCACGATACAGGTTCGGGATTATGCCAGGTTGAATTAATACAGCCGGAATTTCCAGTTCTATACCATCTGTAAGTTGATACCAGCGGGTGGCATAACCCATCTTGGGATCAACGATTGATTCTGGTGGAGCAGGATAGCCTGCTTCGGCAAGCCATTCGCTGGTTTTGGAATAGCGTCCCGAGGCATCTACGATCAGATCGGCAAGAATAGCGTGTGTTTCATCCGTTTCACGATTTTCTACCATACAACCCATCACCGTGTGATGTTCGATGATCAGTTTTTTGACTTCGGTATTCGTGTGAAACTGAATATTAGCGATGCCTTGTGTGCGACAGCGAACCACATATTCAAGCAACGTGCGCGACAATCCCCGTCCATAGACATCGGTTTTGACTTTGCCGACTTTGCCACCGGTTGTTAAGACGTGCGTATCATTGCCCCATGTGTACAAGGGCGCACCGAGCGATGCGAATTCAGCATCAATACCCGGATAGAGGTCTTCGAGTAGCTCGCGTCCTTTAGCCAACAAGGTATGCACATGCCGTTCTTGTGGCACACCGTTACGCCATGTTACATCTTCTGGATAGGTGTCGCGCTCAATGATGATAACCTCGCCAAAAAAGTCACTCAACACGCGGGCAGTGAACAATCCTGCCATGCCACCGCCTATTATTACTACCTTTTGTTCGATCATTCGGTTGCTCCGCTTTTCACCAATTGGACGAATTGTTGCACGGTCTCGGGATAGGACGCTTTTTGTTCGACGATGGTATGTAATTGCTGATAGAGTGCTGACTCTGGTGGAAGATATGCAAATTGATCGAGTATGGCAATGTACACACGATAATTCGCAAATTCAGCGGAGTTCAGCGTAAAGATGCGCGGTTGAGGGAGGTTATAGGGAACTGAAATTCCAGTTTCTCTGTAGATGGAATCGGACAGTTGTTTAAGCTTAAGATAGGTTCGCAGGCGTGCAGGATAGTAAATCCAGTACAGGTAGCGATCCGGTCCGATGAGAATGCCGAGTGAAAGCATATAAATCGTGCGACTTATTTCCGCCATGACATACAAATTTGTATCAATCACCTGCCAATCATTGAGTAGTTTTTCTATGCCATCAATCAGAAACAGCGTAGCGGCGATGGATGACGACAACATAAATATGATGAACCACAGGTGATGCGCTTCGCGGACTTCCGATTTTTGCTGTCGAAGTAAGTGGCGTGTCATTGGTACTAGGGAAACTGCGGCAGATAGATTAGCACAACTGACCAGACCATTCGTGATGATTTGCACTTTTAGATAGGGGAGATGCCTGTATCCAATCACACAAAATATCACCATGAGAAGAAGGTAGGCGATCATGATGCCGTCAATGGTTCGAGGGATGTCAAAATGCGTGTATTTGCGGATCACCACCAGATACCCATAGGTAATGAACCCCGACGACAGCAGGACTTTGGTGATTGTAACGACAGGCAGACCTGTACTATCAAAATATGATTGGAGATGCGCCTCAAGTTTGTAATTGTGCAGATAGTAGATGATGCCCATATTGAATAACATCAGCCACAGATACAGACGCGGCATCTTCATAATATTGCCGATACGGACGACATTGCACAATCTCGTGAAATACAATAGCCACCACACGAAGGACATCGGCAGAATGAAATGAACGGTTTCGATCTGTGACATGGCTCAATCCCCTGTAAAGGCATCCCCGGTGAAGGGTGGCAGATAAATGTCATCGGCATGATCGGTCAGCGTGAGTTGGTGCAGGCGTTTATGGCTGGCGACATACCCTTCCACGACAAATGCGAAATACTCGGCTTCGTCTTCCTGACGGATTCTAGTTGGATCAGAATAACGATGAACTGTACGTGTGTTGATGTGCAGAAGAAACGATAGTATCTGGTCACCGGATAAATCCACATCGATGCTGATAGCGTGTCCGAGTATCAGGTGGGCAATTTCATGTAATTTGGTATGGATCTGTAAATTGGGATGGCGTTGGACATCAAAAGCGATGTAATCCTGTGTCGGCGTACTCAAGCACATTCCAGAAAAATCCTGTAAGGGAAAGGGAAGCATGGTGATCGGACGCTGGCGCAAGTGGGCAATATGGTCAACGAAGTGTGGGACGGTGAATTGATTCCAATCATAGTCCAAGCCATCAACGGCAAAACGGACACGCTTAGTATCCATGGCAAAAACCTGTATTCACAATAATGAGCGTTTAGTGTCAGGCACCGGTTGAGAAGTTAGGAATCGTTGTTCAAATCAGGCAATGGCGGGATAGGTTGTCCGGTACGTTCTGCATTTTCTTTTTCGAGTACCCACTCGATAATCTCTTGAATCTGGCGGAGTGCGCGTGGTGAGAGATCTCGGCTCAGGTCGTTCCGCAGGTGGATGACGGGGAGGTTATTGTCTTTAGCTTCATTGATGAGGGTGACTACCTGCTCGGTGGTGGTGGCGTTGATGACCGTCATAGGTACGTCGAAGAATCCGATGATTGATCGGGCAGTTTCCAGTGAGGTATTTTGTCGCTGTCCACTCATAAGCAATGAAAGCTGAGATGGGCTGATGCCGGTGGCGCGAGCGACATCTGCCGCACGATAAGCGGTGCCATCTGTTCGGGTGCGGTGTGTGAACAGCAAGTTCAAAATTTCCGAAAACGCAAGTGGCGTATCCACCATAATCCCCTGATAAACTCAATCACGGGTACTCATTTATTGAAAATTGAAAACAAAATGTTTACAATAGTAAAGTAATGAGTTATTTATCTCTATTTTACTTTATTATTGTCAAAGTTGCAATTTTGACAGCACAACCCCATTCTTCTCCGTTTCGTGTCGTGCTGTCCAGCATATAGTGATGAGGACGACAGCCATGACAGAGCATGACTCGCGCTCTAAAGAGGATGTATTGGAAGATATTTTGCTTTTGCTCGAAGGATTACCCGATGAGGTCGTTGAAGCGCT
>JBBSPQ010000403.1:0-3532 GCA_038258585.1 Pseudomonadales bacterium | reverse complement strand
GGCTAAGGTCAACATCTGCTCAACCAGACGGGTCATCCGGTCAACATCGCCTTCCATCGCGCTCATCATCTGAAGCAGTTCCGTGACCTCTCGCGGACGGGAACGCGCCAGACTCAATTGGGTTTTGAGCATCCCCAGTGGGGTACGGAGTTCATGGGAAACATCAGAGGTCAATTGGCGTTCGCGCTGAAACGCCCTGTCAATACGATCCAACATGGCATTAAATGTTTGCGCTAAGCGTCCAATTTCGTCATCAGGCAAATTCAAGGCAAGGCGCTGGCTGAGGTCTGCCGCGCTAATCTGGCGGGCAGTATTGGTCATCACAGCAACCGGGGCTAAGGCACGACTCGCCAGAAATAAACCACCTGCCGCCGATAGAATCAGCACAACCGGAAGCGCAATTGTCAAACTGAGCAAAACCTGACGCAAAAAAGTCCTCCCATTCTGCAATGAGACCGCCAGAACCAGCGTTCCCAATTGTTGATTTCCCTCATTTAACGGAGCTAAAAGTAGACGAGCGGGTTCACCATTTGCTAGATTGATGTCGATCATTTCATTTTGATTCGGAAGAACGCTCGGCAAGGTGATGTCATCCGCCTGCCCTACAGTTGCACCAACACTCCCATCCGGTGACAAAACCCAGACCAATAGTCCGCGGGCGCGTAAGGCGGCTGTATCTGACGAAGGAATTTCGTAGCGAGAATCGCGTATGTCAACGACCGCGTTCATCTGTGCGGCACCGAGGCGGAGGGTTTCATCAGTTTGCTGGTTCAGTGTGTTTTGTAATGCGCCTATCAGGATGCCAGCAAAGATGACTAATAATACCGCTTCCAGTATCACCGTCCATAAAACAAGGCGAACGCGCAGATTATTCAGTAGTTTCATCAGCACTTATCCGGTAGCCCAGCCCGCGAATGGTTTGGATCAACTTCTCGCCGTGTCCATCATCAATCTTCTTGCGCAGTGCGTGAATATAGACTTCAATCAACTTTGAACCAGAATCAAAATCCATATCCCACACATGCTCAATGATTTGATCGCGTGTCAATACTTGTCCCGGATGGCGCATAAGCGTTTCGAGAAGCATGTATTCTTTTGCGGTCAGATCGAACGCATCCACACCTCGTCGAGCGCGTTTGGTGGCGGTATCAAGAATCAAATCCCCGACACGAAGTTCAACCGTCTTACTCGGTCCATCGCGGCGTGCAAGTGCGCGCAGGCGAGCGGTCAATTCTTCAATTGCAAAAGGTTTGATGAGGTAATCATCCGCGCCACTGTCCAATCCCTTTACTTTATCGGTCAGGGTATCACGCGCCGTCAGCATCAAAATCGGCATGGTATAGCCCTTAGCACGCAATTGCTGGCAGACCTCGAGTCCATTCATGCCGGGGAGCATCACATCCAGCAAAACGATGTCATAATCGGCACTTTTCATCCATAAAAGCACCTCCGCACCATTTTCAACCACATCAACCGCATAGGCATCTTCTTCAAGCCCCTGTCGGATCAATGCCGCCATACGTGGTTCGTCTTCAACAACTAAGATTCGCATATCAGGTATTTCCTAATCTAAGCTGATGACTTGCGTTGTTTATAGAGGTTGATCGAGAAAATGCACACCCCCAGCCAGATTCCACCGGCGGCAAAGCCTCCAATCACGTCTGATAAATAATGCACACCCAGCGTCATTCGACTGATTCCCACAAGGATAATGAATAAAGTTGCGCTGAAAACGCCAAAAATTTTCGCATAACGATTAGATACACTGACCCATAAGAAATATGCCAGCATCCCATAAGCAATCAAAGAGATCATTGAATGACCACTTGGAAAACTATAACTTTGCTCTAACACCAGCGGATCCACAAATACAGGTCGAGGACGCGCGACAATTTGCTTCATCAATGCGTTGAGCAATGAACCACCTGCCAGCGCGATTAACCAGTAAGTGAGGTCTAGCCATCGGCGGCGCACAATGAAGTATATCCCAACGATGAATCCGAGAAGGATAACTCCTTGAGAGCCAAACCAACTGATGACAATGTAAATCGAGGTGCTTATGGGTGTGGCTTCTGCGTGAAGTTCATTAGCGAGAGCATTATCAATCATAACAATCGAGTCGCCTTCGGTAACATCTTCAGCCACACTCCAAAAAATCCCTAGACTTAGAACGCTCAGTATCAGCCCAAACAGCAGATAAAGCCCCACCTCTTTGACAAAAAATATGTCTTTAAGATAAACAAAGATAGGGGTTAAGAATTGCTTCATGAAGGTTTCTTTCTAGTGCTTAAAATGGATAGTTGGTGTATTTTGAGCGTATTCGTTCAAAATACACCGTTATTTACAAACTAATGGGCTAATTTATTCTACACCACCTTCACCACCCGGATCTTTGTTGACTGTCGCCGTTTGGGGCGCATAACCTGCTGTGTGCAGTGTCGCTTCAATGACCAGTTGATTCTGGTTGGTGTAGAACAGGCTGTTGGGGTTAAATTTAAAATGTGCCGGTTGTACCGCGTTATCAAAGTGAATGGAGGTAGATTCGCCCGCGTGTAACGTGAAATCTGGCAATTGTTGATAATAGGCTTCTACATGATTGGTAGTTGGATCGGTGACGGTGTAGAAAATATCGAAATTCGTCAGGTCGGTGTTGGCTGTGTTGGTAAGCGACAACTCCAGATGATCCGACACTGCCTGATTACTGGCATCTACATTATTTTCCACAAGAATCGTGTTGATGGTGAAACCCACTGTCGCGCTGGTTTCCGAAACGGGATTCTCGGCAACAATGGGGTTGCTATCCACACGATCATTTTGTCCATCCCCATCTGTATCCGCATTATTCGGGTCTGTACCCAGTAGCGATTCGGCAGAATCGGGGATGCCATCGCCGTCGGCATCAGGTCCTGCTGGCGTTGCACTCACGTTCGCTGTGCTTGACGTTTGTGCAGATGTATTGGTTGTTTGAGTAGGTGTTGAATTGCCTCCACAAGCGGCGAGTAGAAGTGCCAGCAAACCAATTAGTGGTAAAAATATGGATTTCCGAAACATGAATTAAACTCCTTCAGAATAACCTAGATTAGATTTTCAGTATGAGTTAACTGCCTGAAGGTAAATTACAGTTTAAGTAGCTCAATATTTGCGAGATTCAATAAAAATCTCCCGACGGATTGGGTCAGGAGATTGTGTTTAGTTGATAAATAATGCTTATACGGGGAAGATACGTTAATCTTCTCGCCGCAGAAAAACCACATAAGAGGCGGACATCAAGACAATGACAGGCACAAGTAACCCGACAATATCGCCTGTTTTTAGGCTGACCACTTCCGTCCATGTGCTGTTGGCGAATTGTGGTTTCACACCCAACAGAGCAAAACTGATGCGTTCATAGTGTTTTGTCGGCGAAAGTTCTTCAATCCCATCACGCACTTTTTCATACCAGCGAAAGTGTTGCAATGCCTGCTGTTCTTGGTCATGGCTGATCCCAATTGCGGCGAAAAAGCCACCCGGAAGCTGATTGTCTAAGTCCATT
>JBBSPQ010000402.1:0-3533 GCA_038258585.1 Pseudomonadales bacterium | reverse complement strand
CGCCCCGAACAGCGTGTCGGGACGGGTGGTAAATACCTCAAAGCTGGCGTCGGAATTCTGCAAAGCAAACGTCACTCTTGCGCCCACAGACTTACCAATCCACTGTCTTTGCATCTCGATGATGCCAGCAGGCCAGTCGAGTTCGTCCAGATCGCTCAACAGACGCTCGGCATAGGCGGTAATCTTGAGCATCCACTGACGCATCATGCGCCGCTCTACCGGATCTCCAGTCTCTACGTAGCGACCGTCCTGCACTTCCTCATTGGCGAGCACAGTGCCTTGAGCCGGACACCAGTTCACCGGCACTTCTGCCAGATAAGCCAGATCTTGCTCATACAATTTCAGGAATATCCACTGGGTCCAATGATAATAGTCGACCTTGCTGGTATCGATTTCACGCTGCCAGTCGTAGGACAAACCCAGACGCTTAATCTGGCCGCGGAAGTTGCTGATGTTCTCTTGCGTAATAACCGCTGGATGACGCCCCTCTCGAATCGCGGCGCGTTCTGCCGGCAGGCCAAAAGCATCCCAACCCATTGGATGCAGCACGTTGAAACCGTTCATGCGCTTATAGCGCGCAATGATATCGGTGGCCGTATAACCTTCAGGATGCCCCACATGCAGGCCGCTGCCCGAAGGATAGGGAAACATGTCGAGGACGTAGTACTTAGGCTTACTGAAGTCGTCGTTTGAGACACCGAAGGTATTGTTGGCATCCCAGTACTCTTGCCATCTAGGTTCGATTGCCGAAGGGTTGTATTTCTTAGTCATGCTGCTGCCGTGAGTTCCTGCCAGATAAGGTTGGGGAGCGTATTGCAAATGTTTGCAAAAAGAGGGTAAGGAGAATAAACCACCTATTGCTTTAATACAATTTACGCGGACTGATCAATATGCCGTAAGACCAGCATAAACAGTCAGTTTCAGGCGATCACACGACGCATCAACCCCCTGTTTAGTCAGTTCCCTTGACGGTATCCCTTCCTGTTTTCTACACCCCTCCATCCAGCCAGCTCCTACTTGCACACGTTCTAGGTCATAGTTATCGCCTGCTCCCAGAACCAAAGCAGCCACAACTGTTCTTGCTGCACCTGCTGAAGTTCATCTTTGTGGCTTGCGCCGAACGAAAGAAATTTATTCACGAAGCCAAAGAGCGAGCGCGCTATTTTGTCCCACTCACTCTTTGACTTCATGACTGAAAAGACTAGAATGGCGCCACGTCTAAATTAATTTGCTCTGTATCCTTGTGATCAGTTCTAACGGCCCCATCTGATTCATAAGTAGAAAAATTCACAGACAAAGCACATAGATTTTTGTTTTAGTTTCCGTCCGAGTGAGAACCGTGTACCGATTTTTAGCGCTATCAACAGCAATTCTGCTTAGCCTTCTTGTGTCGACGACTGAAAACTTCAGTCAGAAGACAGAGAAAGGGGCTACGTATGCTGCTTTTGCCGATGACTCTGTGTATACAAATCACAGACAGGACGATGAAAAGTTTCTCCCGCAAAAAGAAATAGTCATTGCTCGTGTCAGCTCTGGCTATTCTTATGTTCAGGAAAAAGTCTCCTCCAGTGCTCGCGTACCCGAAGCACTTAATATTCGTGGCCCACCCGCTTTACTCCTCTCTGCCTGATCCTTAGTACCTGACGATTCAGCTAACTTCATAGACATAACTCTATGAAATGAGCTCTGGCACCCTCGTGTCTGCAAATTTCGGCACCTGCCTTCGTCGGCAATTGGATAGTCATCAGATCACGCTCTCAATATTTGGAAACTAGGCGTCGTTCGCAATATGCGAAGAAGATTTCAGGAGTAGGCAACATGAAAGACATCACTTTATTTCCAGTCAATGATGTAGCTCATCTGGTCCAACCAGAGGAATTCAATGAGCTCAGCATTCACTCATCAGCATTAGAGATATTTACAGATTTCAAGAGACATCGCCCTCTGACAATTGAAGGCTCCACGCCTGCTCTCGAAGTGGAAATGCTCATGCGCAAGGCCCACGTCAAAATGAAGCTAGTGGTAGATGCAGACAATGAGTTCATAGGCACCATTAGCTTGGATGATCTCAATGAACAGAATTTCATTACGATGATTGCGAGTGGCTACGAGCGCCATGAAATTCTTGTGCGCGACATGATGTCACCCAAGGGTCGAATCATGGCGATCAGTCTGGACCAACTGGAGCAGTCGAGCATCAACGATGTTATTCGCTCACTGCAACAATCAGGTCAGCAACATTGTCTCGTCGTCGATCACAACGGTTTCCATATTAGAGGAGTAATTTCAGCCAGTGATGTCGCACGGAGATTACATATTCCGATCCGCATCGAACATGTACCCACGTTTGTAGATATTTTCAGTTCTGTAAGGCGTCCGGCTGCTTAACACGCAATGCTCTGACAAATAGGCCGGTTTTACCGGGGGCAGTCGCAGCGGTGTCTGCTCTCGGTTTTTTTATCATCCGCTCAAGAACATTTCATTCGAATGCCAACGCCAGATAGTGATCGCAGATAGTGGGCAACTCCGGCACTTTATCGAATTCCCTTCGGTCAATAGAGCGCCCCGGCGCTCCGTTGGCCTCCAAAAACATTATCCTTCCCTTCAGCTCGATCTTTGCGTCACCCCAAACCTGACCGGACGCTACTTCTTTGCCGTATATACTGAAAAATCGCGGCACCCCCCACTCGATGACGCCGTCAGCCTGTATATTTGCGGTGGCGAAGAATACATTCATATTTAAATCTATTCTGCACTGGAAAACTCGGTCTTCGTCATCCACATGAACAAATTCGTATCCGCCCAGAAATTTCCAGTTGCCCTGCAAATTTTCCCCAGAACCTTGCGCCCCGGCTCTACCGGCGCACATGCACAACAGCAATATAGTAGCGAGTGACTTCATTTCTATCGTGTTCCTCTATTATTCATCCCAAAATTAACGATCATTAAGAAACTGTCCCTAATTTCTCCCCGTCAAAGCAATGCATCGCACCGAATACGTCGAAGCCCAATAGACTTGGCTTAAGAGTTCGGCTAGTCTCCCAAATATCGAGGCTTATGTAGTCTGAAGTTTGAGATATTCAGTCAGGACCCGACGAAATATACTTTATTTTAAAAATCGCTATCAGGATATTCGAACATTGGCCGATATACCCAGCACCCGAACTCTCGTCAGGAACATATCTGCGAAACACAACCACAGATTACAATGAACATGAATAAACACTACTCGCTTGTCGACTTCATGGACCTGCTTCTGGACACAGTTTGTGTGGTCGATGGAGAAGGTCGGTTCGTGTTTGTGAGCGCCGCCTGTGTATCGATGTTTGGCTACACGCCCGAAGAAATGGTCGGCCTGAAGATGATCGATATGGTTGTGCCGGAGGACAGGTCTGCAACATTGAAGACCGCTGAGCAGGTCATAGCAGGCAAACCCATATCAGGATTTGAGAACCGCTACAGACGCAAAGATGGCACGATCGTCCATATTGGGTGGTCGGCGCGATGGTCCGCAGAGGATCAACTGCGAATCG
>JBBSPQ010000401.1:0-3536 GCA_038258585.1 Pseudomonadales bacterium | reverse complement strand
GTGGTCTACTCCGCTGGACAAGGGTGTCAGAATCACCTGCATGGCCTTCACATGCTCCTGAGAGACGGCAGCAAATACCTCTCGCTCCCGCTGGGTCAGTAGCTCGCTTAGGTCGGCATCAGCTTTGTCTGTAGCGTCCTCTTCCGTGGCATCATCCTCTTTCGCTTCTGGCTTATCCTTGCCAGATACTTTGTCCTTATCGGCCTTGTTCGACTTGGTGGGTGCGCCGCCGCCCTTGGAAGGTGGCATGGTGTTGATGACGGCCATCTTCTCCGTCGTCTTTGGCATATTGACAAGACGACGCAGCCAGAGTTGGTCTTCGGGTCCAGCCAACGAAAGGAAGCTGGCAATCTTGTCCAGAAATTCCAGTGTCTCGACCGGAAGGGAAGCAATGGTGCTCGCCTTGAATTGCGGGTCCCCGCTGGATTTGCTCGTAAGCGTCGGATTGACCTGCATGAGCCGGGGCATTAAGTGGCGGTTGAGGGTGATGGCGATATCGTCGAGGGCAGCATCAATCGACCGCTCGAAGAGACGCACGAGAGGGTCTGCCAGTGCGCGCGAACCCGAGGCCGTGGTGCCGAGTCGGAAGAACTGCGTCAACCCGAGCGTCATGATCTCCCAGCGTAGTTGGTTGATTAGCTCCCGAAGCTCGCCGCCGTTGGTGTTGGTGATGCTCTGGAGCATGAATTCAACGAAATCGCCCGGATAGGTGACGTAGGCTTGCTGGTTGACCACTAAGTTGCGGGCAACTTGCTCGATGGCGGCTTTGGTGTTGGCGTCCGGTGTCTTGAGGTACTTGAAGGTCGGCAATCCCATGTGAGCACGTTGGTGGCCAATGCCCATGATCAGTTCGTACTTTTCGAGCTGGTAGTAGAGCTTCCACGCCGGTTCTAGCCAACCAATGCCTTCCCATGAGCCACGAGCATCGCCGCTGCGGAAGTGCAGAAGACGGTCGATGTGGACAGGCTCGTAGCGAGAACCGTCGTTGGGATTCTCCTGCACATGAATTTCATGTCGCCATGCTCGTCAGGATGCCCCTCGACAATCCTTTCCTGTCGCCGGATTGCCAGCTTACGCAAGCCAATCAGCTGATCATCGTACTTACTTGTCGCTCCGGTCTTAGGTGTCTGCCCCATACGGCGCTTGTAGACAATGTGCAGATCCGCAAAGCCAAACGCCGGCGCCGATAACGCAAACTGGATGGCGTCCCACCAAGTAGTGCTCATATCGTCCATCATGCCCGCTATCGTCTCCGCCACTTCCTTGTCTGCTGGGCTGTCACTGGCAGGTTCGACGGTCCACATCGCCTGACGCGCCGATAGGGTGATCATGTTCTGCGTGATCCATATGGCTGGCTCCTTGCGCATCATCTCTGCCATGCGCTGAATGCCCGCCGTCCCTTGAAGCTCCGGTGGCTGGCGATCCCCAAACATGCCCTCGCTGAACGGAACGCCCGTTACACCGTAGTCGACGAAAATGTCTTGGGCTGGACTTATGGCCTTGTCGCCACTCGTGGTCTGACTCCCCTGCTTGCTTCGTGTTGCTTTCGGTCTGCCCATTGTGCTCCCCTCTCGTGTAGATACTGCTGCAATTTATGCCAGTATAGCACGATAAGATATTTTATACATGTCATAATGTAATTAATCATACTTTTATCGTGATAATGTTATGTCGAGTTGTAAGTTGATTGACGTTTGGGTGTCTGGGTGATAAGATTCTATAGGTTAGTACGATTCTATAGGTTTGAGGGGGAAATATGGAAGCAAAGCGAATGAGTTCGGATGCAGTGCGTCAGGGATGGCGTGATGTGGTGGATGGTGTGATGGCTGGGGGTACGGTGTTGGTTGAGCGGTACAGCAAGCCCGTGGCCGTGGTGATACCATATGCAGATTTTATGGCGGTTCGAGAGCAACTGGAGGAATTGCAGGACATTCGTTTGGCGGAAGAGTCATTGGCAGAGTATCGCCGAGATCCGTCGACTGCGATGCCCATAGAGGAAGCAATTGCGTTGTGGGAAGCCGGGGAGCCAGAGGAAGCGGAGTCTGGTGACTAAGCCGACCTACCGCGTTGAAATCAAGAGGGTGGCGCAGAAAGCGATTGCACAACTTGATCGGGATTTGCAGCGGCAGTTGAGTGAGGCCATACGGAAGTTGGGTGAGAATCCTCGACCGCATGGCTATGTTCAGATGAAGGCCCAGAAGGAGAAGCTGTACCGCATCCGGGTCAGGGAGTGGCGCATCATCTACACGATTGAGGAAGATGTGTTGCTGGTGGTCGTGGTTCGTCTTGGCCCGCGTGGGGACGTGTACGAGGGCTATTAGGAGACCATGCCAAAACAGGGGCAAACTTTCATCGTGGAGTGGCCTGATCTACTTCACACTGCGTTTGATTGCCAATTCTCTGCCATGCACGATGGTCTACCGCAACAGGTCTGAGCCCCCGGTTTGGCATGGACTCCTACTATAGGCCATGTTGTGGGTTGTTCCAGCGCGCTGGTTTGGAACACCTATCATGCCGTCACTGTCAGGCCGCGCCAATGCCAATGGATGGCCTAACCGCTGCCCAACTTGCCAGCGATTCAGAAGTGGACTGAACCATCTACGCAGGAGTCAACGCCATCCGATCTCTGGTGAGGTCTAAATAGTCGATGTTATCCCGGCAGATCCACTGCAGTAATATCCCTTCCGGATATGGGTTTTCCGCAAAATGCGCCAGTGCCTGGCGGTATTGGCTATCGGTCGTTGCGGAATGCTGGATACGCCAAAGATTCGCTTTCAGTCCTGTCAGTGTTTCCTGCCCGATTTCTGCCCGGAATGCAGTGACGCTATCGTTCGGGTTAAGGGCAAAGAAAAAGTAGTCGCCCCCTTCGATCATTTGCGCAAACACCGCTTGCACAAGCGAGTTATTGGGATTGACAAGAACATTGTAGGTCTGGAAGCCATAGAACGCGAAAGAAAATTGGATGACCTCGCACGTTGCATTGCCCAACAATGCATGACCGAAATTGAACCCAAGATCAGATACGTCAGAAGGAATCGCCTTGTCAGGGCGTAACGCCAAAAAGCTGTACTGCCGCTTTCGTTCTTCAACCATGCCAAGCGCAAAGCAGGGCGTGTCAGCGGCGATGAACTCACGGATGAATGAGCGGTTGACCGTCAATGCAGGCAGTAAAGGAGGAACGTTGGTCATAGCTGATCTACCTTGTCATCAGAAGGAATCGCCTGTAAGTATAGCTGCTTGCGAACCTATATTTTACAAGGTTCTGTTGCAAAAAATTCGGTGCTCGGGTAACGTGTATTTCATCATTCTCCGTGAGACATACGCAGCCAAGGCAATATCATGACAGACCTTTTCAAGTGGCGGCACTACGAAGCTGAGATCATTGTGACCTGTGTTCGCTGGTATCTGCGCTACGCACTGAGCAACTTGTTTGCCGATTTATACGGCTGCAGTTTCAATCAAAGCACGGCGGTTGTTGCCAATGAGCGATGGGGCGAGAAATTAGAGCCGATTGAACAAGAGATTAAGGGGTTAAT
>JBBSPQ010000400.1:0-3541 GCA_038258585.1 Pseudomonadales bacterium | reverse complement strand
AATTTCACTCTTGCTGCTAGGTGAAACTGACATCGCTCTTGGTCGCGTCTTCGCGCAAGCAGCCATTAATTTACTGCATAAATGCTGTCTTACAGCAGCAGACATAGTCGCGATTGGCAGTCATGGACAAACGGTAAAACATCACCCAAACGGAAAGAATCAGTTCACACTGCAAATTGGCGATCCCAATAGCATTAGTGAACTCACCGGCATATCCACTGTGGCAGATTTCCGTAAAAGAGACATGGCAGCAGGAGGGCAAGGAGCGCCACTGGCACCACTTTTTCATCAAAGCTTTTTTGCTAGCGATAAAAATCGCAAAGCGGTGCTGAACATTGGGGGCATCGCCAACGTTTCATTACTGAAATATGAAGATCATCCGTTAATTGGCTTTGACACTGGTCCAGGCAATGTATTGATGGATTCCTGGATCAACCTGAAGCAAGACGTTGCATACGACAAGAGTGGAGACTGGGCTAAGTCTGGCACGTGCTATACGCAACTGCTCAACGTAATGATGCAAGAACCATTTCTCGCGCTGCCCGCCCCAAAAAGTACAGGCAGAGAGCTCTTCAATCTGTCATGGCTGGAAAATCACCTGACTCAATACCCCTCGATTGAAGGCGCAGACGTGCAAGCGACTTTATTAGAACTCACAGCCCAATCGATTGCGGGTAGCGTCGACTGGAGAGGCGAGGAAATAGAAGAAGTAATTGTCTGCGGAGGCGGCGCACATAATGGTGCTCTTATGGAACGCTTAACAGCACTTTTATCGCCAATGGAAGTCAAATCCAGTGCCGCAGCAGGTCTGGCGCCAGATTGGGTAGAAGGGATGGCATTTGCCTGGATGGCAAAGAAGACATGGCAGGGCGAGACGATTGATTGTCGAAGCGTGACCGGAGCGAGACATCCCTGCATGTTGGGCGGAATTTACAAAGCTTAAAACGGCTAGTTTGCGCTCAGATAGAGAACGACGATCCACAGCCACAAGTTGTGGACGCTAGCGGATTATTTACAACGAAGCGGGCTCCCTGCAAACCTTCGACATAATCTACTCTGGCACCAACAAGATACTGATAGCTCAACGGGTCCACGATAAGATCCGCTCCGAAGTTATTTATCAATGTATCGTCTTCACTGATTTCCTTATCGAAACTGAAACCATACTGGAAACCGGAACAACCCCCGCCAGTGACATACACTCGCAGCTTCAGTTCGGTGCCACCGTCTTCAGAAATAAGCGTCTTGACTTTCTCAGCCGCATTCTGCGTCATGGAAATGATCGTTGGATCGTGAGATTGAACAGCAGACATTACAAATACCATCGTTAAGAGAACGCACATGGAGAATATCAGGTCGTGCGTTGGCAGGATTATGGCTAATCCCTACCAAATCAGTCAACTATTGTTTCAGTGTCAGAGTCGGAGGTGTGGACAACTCTTTCGCGGGATTCAGCATTGTAAGCCAACACTTTACTCTGGCCAGCACCAAGTCTTTTAGCTTCCTGCTGCGCTCTTGCGATATGCAAAAGGCTGCCGTTGACTTCCGAGCCCATTACCATTTCGATCAGACAGTAATAAACATTCCCCATTACTACCGCTTTCGCGGATAGTTCAAGGTGTTTAGCGCAGTGGACATCCCCTTTCACCAAACCATTGATGACTGCCGTTGGCACCCACATCCCCCCTTCAACAATCCCATTTTCAGACACTCGTACGAGAGCATCTGACTCGTCGTCAGCGTAGATGTTTCCTCGAATCTTACCTTCAATAATTAATTCCCCACTGAAACGCAGATCGCCAATGATTTCGGTCTGTCGGGAAATCAAGGTGTGCGCAGGCCCTTGAGCAACTCTACCCTTGCCACTAGATCCAAACATGCTCAGCCCTCCGAGACTGTCCAACTGAAGTATCTTTCGACCTTCCCTTCTTGGGGCTTGCTGGACACAGCGCTTATCTCAATTTGTTCAGGTGTAAAGCTAGCCGGAATCTGCATCACACCCTCCAAATTCTGGAAATAACGAAATCTTAACTTACCTTCAAATTCAGCGGGCTTGAGCAGTAACTCTTGTATTGGAATAGCAACCCTTTCACCATCACGAGTTCCTACAACCTCAATCTGGGCGCTTCCTTCCAACACAATTCCTTCTGCTCCAGCCTGTCGGAACACTGCTTTGAACCGATAGGTGTTGACCTGCTCTGAGGCGCTCAGTGTCATCTCAGTGACGACAAGCCCCGACTCAGCTGTCTCGGGAGACATCACCTGACGATAAAACGTGACATCCTGTTCCAACTGCATGACCTTTTGCCGAAGACTACTGATAGTACTCTGCACTTCTTCGTTCGCGCGCTGATCCATCATACTGGTCCTGTCAGAAATCACCACTTGCGCACGCAATGCTTCAGCCTCCTCACGCACTTGGCTCAATTGAGCCTCAAGTCGCTGATTGTCAGCTATCTGCTCACGAGAAGCATCGAAATGGCCATAATAAGCACCACCAACACCAGCGCTCAAAATCACCATTATCAAGACCACAACAAACGTTACCCGATACCATGGCTTATAAGGCACCACTATCATTCGAGGATGTTTGCTTCCTTTGACGACATTAGGCATAAGCGCCTCTCCGCTCAACGGCTATCGATCAAGGCAGCAGCGCCACACCCTGCAAGCCTTCTGCTTCATCCAACCCAAACATGATATTCAAGTTCTGAATGGCTTGACCTGATGCACCTTTAACCAAGTTATCTATCACGGATAAGACCACGACCATGTTGTTTTGTTCTAAATAGCAGACCGCGATCTGGCAGCGATTAACTCCACGAACATTGCGCGTCGCCGGGAATTGTCCCTTCGGCAACACATCGACAAACGGCTCATCTTGGTATCGCTCCTCAAACACAGCCTGAAGATCTACAGCACTGTTGCCGTCTTTCAAAGGCGCATATAGAGTAGCGTGGATGCCTCGAATCATAGGAGTGAGGTGCGGAATGAAAGTGAGCTTCACTTTTTCTCTGGCGTAACTGTCGAGGCCCTGACAGATTTCCGGCAAATGACGATGACCCATCACTCCATAGGCATGTATAGATTCCGATGCCTCGGCAAGCAACCCACCCACAGCAGCCTTGCGACCAGCACCGCTGACGCCCGATTTGGCGTCGGCAATCAAACTGTCAGTATCGACTAACCCTTTCTCCAGCAAAGGCAGAAAACCCAACTGCACGGCAGTAGGGTAACAACCAGGTACTGCCAGCAGACGGGCATTGACGATATTCTTGCGGTTCACTTCGGGGAGGCCGTATACCGCCTCATTCAGAAGCGCAGGACTCTCGTGTTTAACGTGATACCAGCTCTCCCATACTTCCTGATCACGCAATCGAAAGTCAGCAGACAAATCGATAACGCGAACACCTCGGGACAACAGGTCAGGCACGGTTTTCATCGCGACAGCATGCGGTGTCGCGTAGAAAACGACGTCGCACCTGTAGAGGTCTTCTGTATCCGGCGACGAAAATTTCAGATCAACATGACCACGCAGGTT
>JBBSPQ010000399.1:0-3551 GCA_038258585.1 Pseudomonadales bacterium | reverse complement strand
TTCTCAGCAGACTGGAGTACGAAAATAAGGACGCGGAGCTTGTTGTGCCCGATTCCAGAGTTGCACGACTCTACTAAAGTCGTCAGCAAGCAAGGTTGAAAGGTAATTAAAGAAAAGGATTGACTTGGAGTGTCACGGGCTGGTTTTTAGCGAATTAATCCCCATATCTACTTACTGGCTACACGTAGGAGAAAAACAACCGAAGTGGAGGACACCATGGCGAAGACAGCGCAACTCTATCGAATGATGACACCGAAACATATCTGTCCATTCGGACTCAAGAGCAAAGATCTTCTTGAGCGTCAGGGTTACACAGTTGAAGATCACAAGCTGCGCTCTCGCGAAGAGACGGATGCTTTCAAACTTGAATATGACGTCAAGACTACCCCGCAAACCTTCATAGATCGCAACAGGATCGGCGGTTACGACGACCTGCGTAAATTTTTCAACATGCCGCCGGCGAAGAAAGAAGGCACGACTTACGTGCCTGTCATTGCAATATTCCTCACGGCCTTTCTAATGGCCGGTGCATTTACCCTGAACATTGTCGGCACGCTGGCATCAATGTCTTTGTTGATTTGGTTTATCGGCATCAGCATGTGCACCCTCGCGATTCAGAAGCTGCAGGACCTCTATGCTTTTTCAAATCAGTTCATCACTTACGACTTACTGGCGATGCGAAATATTCGCTATGCTTACGTTTACCCGTTTGCCGAAGCATTTGCCGGAATTGGGATGCTGGGAGCGTTGCCGGCCGTCATTGTGGCCCCAGTGTCTCTCTTTATAGGAATTATTGGCGGTGTTTCTGTGTTCAAGGCCGTTTACATTGATAAGCGGGAATTGAAGTGCGCCTGTGTCGGCGGCAACAGTAAAGTGCCGCTGGGATTTGTGTCACTCACGGAAAACATTTTCATGGTGCTTGGTGCGGTGATGATGCTGTTGATGAAATAGCGGTAGCTAATATACGCAATACTTAGCCGATTTAATCGATTGTACTAGTTTTGCATACAATCCAGCTTTCATCATTTTCAAGAACTTGGTCGAACCCGAACGACTGGAGTTCATCCAGCGACCAGAAGGACCGGTGGTTTTCATAGGGATTTGCTTCAACCTCCTGTTCGATAAATTCCTTAGGAGTGCTAATCAAGATTGCGCGAGACGAAACTGTTTTTAAAAGACGGAGGAACTCTATTCCTCGATCTTTATCAAAGTGTTCCAGGATATCGATAGCGAGAACCACTTCATATTGCCTTTCAAGCTTAGTAAGTAACGTGATGGCATCACCAACAAATACGTTGTTGTAGGCGTAATCATGCACTGGCGTAATGTATTTCTCGAAAGCTTCAATGCCATCAATTCTAACTAGCCATTCTTCCTTTTCTCGTCGACGTACATTTGGCCCGGTTACTTCAAATAAGTTAAAGTGTTCCAGATTTGTTCTTGCCAAAAATCCGTACTGTCCCATTCCGATTCCGATATCTAGGACGGACTTAGGTTGTTGTGACTCTAAAAATTGGACGATGGTGCTGAGCTGGGAGCTGTGACTAAAAGGCATTGATCTTATTCTCTCGCTTTCATTATAAATTGGGGTAGAGCGCTCTCTATTTCGCCGAGTTTGCTAGATGAATTGTCGGTGTGAAAATGAATTCAGTTCAGTAACGTCAATCAAGCAGTTTTGCCTTTCCTCTGAAAATGCGATGCACCACGACTGTATAAATCAGAATGGTGGGCAGTACAACAGCAACTCCCCAGAAAGTAAACCTCAGAGAGTCTGTGCTTGCCACCGTATCCCGTATAGCCAGCTTTCCGATGATGATGTCTGGCAAGATGCTGTAAGCCAGTCCAAAGGCGGCAAGCAGGCAAATCAGCGCCAGTCCGACGAACAGAAGCCACTCCCGTCCCTTGCAGAGTAATGAATCCTTCCTGTACAGCAGCCACCACAACGCGCCATATAGCACTGTACTTAAAATTGGAATCGGGAGCAGAGGCAAGCTTTCCGGAAAACTGAACCACTTACGCGCAATAGTGCTGCTGACCATCGGTGTGGCAATCGACACCAGTAGCAATGCGACACCCATTGGAACAATAGCATTTCGCGCCCAGCGCAAAGCGCAGTTAAACAAGCGGTCTTCAGTTTTGATAAGGAGCCAAGCTGCACCAAGTAAGACATATAGTGCTGGCAGGGTGACGGCAATCAGCGCCGAGAACAGATAGCTGATCGCGGTGTCGCCAAGGCCCGTAATGTAGGCACCGAGCATCCAGCCTTGGGCGACCGATGTCAGCAAAGAACCCAGAAAAAAATTTCGGTTCCATGTCGCTTTGTTTTTGGCGACAACCTTGGCGCGGAAGTCGAATGCAACCCCTCGCAGAATCAGCCCAAGAAGCATAGCGACCACAGGTAAGTACAACGAGGTAAGAATGATGCCGTAGGCGGTTGGGAAGGCAACCAGCAAGATGCTGATGCCGAGGACGATCCAGGTTTCATTGGCGTCCCAATAAGGGCCAATCGCTGCAATCATAAGGTCCTTGTCTTCGTCTTTCGCAAGAGGGAGCAGCATGCCAATGCCGAGATCGAAACCGTCCATAATGACGTAAATCAGCAGCGATAGACCCATGGCCGCGATAAAGAACAAAGGCAGTAATTCAGTCATCAGGTTGCCTCTCCTTTGGTGTGGGTCGCCGGTACGCCTTCGTGCTCGGCAAAGTCTTTTCGCTCCTCCGCTGAGCGAGTTGCCATGTATCGAAGCGTGGCGATAAAGGCTACAAGAACGAACAAGTAAAGCAGGATATACGCAATAAATGAGCCCAGTACGATGTCAGGAGAGTGGTCGGCAACCATGTCTTTACTACGCAACAGCCCATAAACGATCCACGGTTGCCGACCTGTTTCGGTCACGTACCAACCGGATAAAACGCCAATCCAGCCAGAGAATGTCATCCATGAGGCAGCTGTTAGTAGAAGCGGGGAGAGCTTCTGTTGTCGGAACAATTGCCAACCTCCCCACCATGAAACAACGATCATGAGCGTGCCAATGGCGAGCATGACGCGAAACGACCAGAACACCATCGCAACAGGTGGGTGTTCGTCTTCGAATTCGTTCAATCCCCGCACAACACCGTTTGGGTCATGAGTCAGTATCCAGCTTGCGGCATTGGGGATTTCAATGGCGAAGCGGTTAGAGCGAGTCTCTTCATCCGGCAAAGCAAACAAGGTAAAGGGCACGTTGTCACTGGTTTCCCACACGCCTTCCATCGCGGCAATTTTGGCGGGCTGATGCTCCAACGTGTTGAGTCCATGCAGGTCACCGATGACGACCTGCAATGGGGCGCAGATCATGGCGATCACAATCCCAGTTTTAAACATGTAAGCGGTGGCGGGACCGTCCACCTTGCGTTTCATTTGCCAGGCACACATGCCGGTAATGAGGAAGGCTGAGGTAAGCAGCGAAGCGTTAAACATGTGAGCAAGACGGTAAGGGAAAGAAGGATTGAAAATAATCGCCATCCAGCTTTCTACGAAGAGTACGCCGTCCTCCAATCGATATCCCTGC
>JBBSPQ010000398.1:0-3552 GCA_038258585.1 Pseudomonadales bacterium | reverse complement strand
TGGTGAAAGGAACATCAAGCAGGCGCGCCAACGTCTCGGCAAGGAGAGTCTTACCAGTGCCGGTGGGGCCAACCATTAGGATATTGCTTTTGCCCAGCTCTACACCGCCACTGCCCTGATCGTAGTTCAGACGCTTGTAGTGATTATAAACGGCAACGGCTAACACCTTCTTGGCGTTCTCCTGGCCAATAACGTACTCATCCAGCGTATCCTTGATCTCAGCAGGTATAGGTAGCTTCTTGTTACCCGATTCAGCATCTTTCTCCTGAATCTCTTCCCTGATGATGTCATTGCAAAGATCAACGCACTCGTCGCAAACAAATACCGAGGGACCGGCAATTAATTTACGCACTTCATGCTGACTCTTGCCGCAGAACGAGCAATACAACAGCTTGCCGCTGTCATCACCTTTGCTGAAACGATCATCTGACATTCAACTACCTCTCAAATTCTTTGCCGATTTACACTACTTCATGCGTAAAAGACCATCTTCCGATGATTTCTTTTCGCGGTGCACAAGGCACCTCTCTATGTAATCGGCAGAAACTCATTCCACCGTAGGCTGGATCATACCACCCAAATGGGAGGGCTCAACATCCCCAAATACTCAGGAGTTGAACTGATACTAATCGGATTACATCACGCGACGTTGTACGACCTTATCAACGAGACCGTATGTCACTGCCTGTTCGGCACTCATGAAATTATCGCGCTCCGTATCACGCGCAATTACATCCAGATCCTTCCCCGTATGAAGCGCCATAATCTCATTAAGTTGATGGCGTAACTTAATGATTTCATTGGCTTGTATTTCAATATCAGAGGCCTGCCCCTGAGCGCCACCACTCGGTTGATGAATCATCATCCGGGAATGAGGCAGTGCGAGGCGTTTGCCTTTGGCTCCGCCAGCAAGAAGAAATGCCCCCATGCTCGCCGCCTGACCAATGCACATCGTGCTGACGTCAGGCTGGATAAACTGCATAGTGTCGTAAATAGACAAACCGGCTGTCACGGAGCCACCAGGCGAGTTGATATACAAATGAATGTCTTTGTCGGGGTTTTCCGATTCAAGAAACAACATCTGCGCGACAATAAGATTGGCCATGTGGTCTTCCACTTGGCCAACCATGAAGATCACCCGCTCTTTAAGCAAGCGGGAATAGATATCGTAGGATCTCTCTCCACGTGCCGTTTGCTCAACTACCATAGGGACAAGCGTGGACATTATCGAACTCTCTTTATATTCCATATACACCAATTACTTGGCGGCTTTGGCCGCATCAGGTTTGATAACGTCATCGTAGCTGACTTTCTTTTCGATCACTTTTGCATCCGCAAGGATGGCGTCAAATGCCTGATCTTCCAGCACGGATGATTCGACAGTGGCCAATTGGTCCTTGTTGCTATAGTACCAACGCACTACTTCGTCAGGAGACTCGTAGGTAGATGCAATGTCTTCAATCGTGCTTTTGACTTTTTCAGGGTCAGCCTTGAGGCTTTTGCTCTTAATAACTTCTCCGAGGATCAGTCCAAGCGCTATGCGTTTTTTAGCCTGTTCACGGAACAGATCATCGGGAAGCATTGCAGGATCTACCTTCTTGCTGCCGCCACCGAACTGTTGTAGAGCCTGCTGTCGCACAGCGTCAATCTCACTCTTGATCAGGGCGCTTGGCAATGCGACTTCATTCTGTTCCAGCAGGGCATCCATAACGCGAGTTTTCAATTTGGTCTTGCTGGCATTGTTGAGCTCGCGAGTCATGTTGGCGGCGACTTCCTTGCGGAAAGCTTCCAGTCCCCCGTCTTCGATGCCAAATACTGCAAAAAATTCGTCATTCAACTCAGGCAGCACTGGGGCGCTGACAGAATTGACCTTTACAGTGAACTGGACTGCTTTACCCGCCAGATCCTTGTTGTGATATTCCTTTGGGAAAGTCAGATCTAGAACCACTTCTTCGCCAGCTTTCTTCTTCAGCAGGCCTTTTTCAAAACCAGGAATCATACGCTCGGAACCGAGAACCAGATTGGTGCCTTTGGCGGCACCGCCGGCAAACTCTTCACCATCGGCGGTGCCGGTGTAATCGAGGTTGAGGCGATCGTTGTTCTTACTCTGCCGAGTCACATCATCCCAAGTCTGTCGTTGCTGGCGCAGAGTCTCGATCATCTTGTCGATGTTTTCATCTGCAACTTCCGCTACTAGCTTTTCTACCTTCAACTTGCCGAAGTCAGCGAGGCTTATTTCTGGGTACACTTCAAAAGTTGCCACATATTCGAGGTCTTTGCCTTCTTCAAGCGACTTTGGCTCGATGCGAGGCTGACCGGCAGGCTTGAGCTTCTGTTCATTGATAGCCTGATAATAGGTCTTGCTCATTACCTCGCCGACCACTTCCTGACGCACCCCTTTGCCAAAACGGCCTTTGATGACTGACATGGGAACCTTGCCCTTGCGAAAGCCATTCAGTCGAACGCTGCCAGCCGCTTCCTGAAGACGAGCCGCAATGGCGCTTTCGACAACAGACGCAGGTACCCCGACGGTCATACGACGTTCGAGCCCAGATGTGGTTTCAATAGAGACTTGCATGAAATATCCTCACGGATCGGCGGGTTTACCCCCATGCCGATTACCATCAATAGTAAAAGAAACTGCACTACCTGTAATAGGTAACAAACTAATTCGAATTGGGAAATTTAATCAATCAGGATTGATTCTACAGCTTGATTTTTAAAATTCACGGTTATTTGATTAATATCAATAGCTTAACCATGTCTTCCTGAAATTCGGAGTGCAGGATTGTCCCATATCACCCGGTTTTATTCAATAAATAATCTTGTTCACGATATGGCGCTGGTCTATCCTCCTGGCGCGTTCAAAGCCATGTGGTGTGGCCTTTTCAGTCATTCACTCGGAAGCGGCTATTGCGCTGAGCACCACTCTTACTGTTTCGAGATAACACTGTGGAATTGGTTGATCATCGAAAAAACTCACATAAAGTCACGGGAGTGATACTTGCTGGCGGCCGAGGAGCGCGGATGCGTAGTGTAGATAAGCCTCTACTGATGCTTGCGGGCAAGCCTATCGTCGAGTATGTGATTGAAAATGCTTGGTTGCAGGTAGACACCTTGGTTATCAGCGCCAATCGCAGCATTGAGCAGTACTCCTCGTATGGATTACCCATCGTGCAGGATGGAGTACAAGGATTTTCAGGCCCTCTAGCTGGCATTCTAAGCGCTATGGATTGGTGTTCCAGAGAAAAGTCCGACTCGCAGTTTGTTGCCTGTTTTCCAGGAGATGTCCCTTGGTTTCCTGAGGACGTAGTGGATTTATTAGCAAAAGACATTAGCAATAACGATACTGAGATCACCTGGCTTTCTACAGATGGGCAACTGCAGCCACTGTTTTCGTTGTGGTCTATCCATTTGCTGGTCCCTGTTCGAGAGGCATTAGCCGCTGGGGTGTACAGCCCGATGCAATTTATCAGGTCACGTAAAAACAAGTTGTTGACGTTTAATGACTCTCCCTCTGGGTATTTTGATAACCTAAATAGCCCCATCGAT
>JBBSPQ010000397.1:0-3559 GCA_038258585.1 Pseudomonadales bacterium | reverse complement strand
GCGCTGTATATAACACTGAACGTGGTGTCGTATCCCACCTCAATAATGAGGTTCATGGTGTCTTCAAAATCCTGATGGGTTTCACCGGGGAAGCCAACAATGAAATCCGATGAGAGGCTGATGTTGGGGCGTATCGCTTTCAGCTTCTTGATGATGGCGAGGTAATCAGCGGCAGTGTGACCGCGTTTCATTGCCGTCAGAATTCGATCTGAGCCGCTTTGTACGGGCAGGTGCAAGTGATCGACAAGCGTTGGCACGTGGCGATAGATTTCCACGAGGTTCTGCGAGAATTCCATTGGATGCGAGGTCGTGAAGCGTATCCTGCCAATGCCTTCTACGGCAGCAATGTACTGAATAAGAGTGGCAAAATCGGTGACTTTACCGTCATGACTGAGGCCGCGATAGGCGTTGACGTTCTGGCCGAGCAGGTTGATTTCCCTGACCCCTTGTTCTGCCAAATGCACCGCTTCGGCCAGTACATCGTCCAGCGGACGACTGACTTCTTCGCCGCGAGTGTAGGGCACCACACAGAATGAGCAATACTTGCTGCAACCTTCCATGACGGTTAGGAACGCTTCGCAACCGTCAACTCGAGGCTCTGGGAGGCGATCGAATTTTTCTATTTCAGGGAAACTGATATCGACGACAGTGTTTCGACCGGTCGCCTCGTTGAGCATGCCGGGCAGCTTGTGCAATGTCTGCGGCCCAAAGACGACATCGACATAGGGAGCACGCTTGCCAATTGCTGCGCCTTCCTGGCTCGCAACGCAGCCACCGACTGCAATCTGCAGCTTCGGGTTGGTTTTCTTCAACGATTTCCAGCGACCAAGTTGATGAAACACTTTCTCTTGTGCTTTTTCCCGAATTGAACAGGTGTTGAGAAGTAGCAAGTCGGCCTTCTCCGGGGAATCTACCAGCACGGCATCATGCGACTCCCTGAGCATGTCGAGCATGCGGGACGAATCGTATTCGTTCATCTGACAGCCATGAGTCTTGATAAAAACCTTACGAGCTCCCGCAGGTACCTGCGAGGAGGAGGCAATGATGACTGGCGACTTTGGTGTTGATGCTGATTTATCGATGTCTGTCATGGAGTTGCAGATTCCGCCCATGCGAGGGGCAATTGAAAACTTTGAACAAGTGCAGGCTTATGCGTTGTCCCGGGGTTAAAAAAAGGTTACAGAGCTGTCTTTTTTGGCAGGCGCGAATTGTAGCAGTTAAGTGCCTTGTACAAAACATGAGAACTTTTGGTAGTGACCCAAGAGAGGTTTTAACAGTCATGATAGAAATATTGTCGGGTGACATAAGCATATTTGCTGTAAAATACCCAACTGTCTCCTTGCGCTTTTGCGCAAAGCGCTTGAATTTTATGGATTTGGGCCGATATAGGAGACGTCAACGATTAAGAGATTCTTTGCATGGCTAACCCTCCCGAAATCTATCGCATAACATTTTTGAACAAAGGCAAGGTATATGAAGTCTTTGCCAAACAGGTCTACCAGAGCGAACTTTATGGGTTTATCGAAGTAGAAGACTACATATTTGACGAACGCAGCCAGGTAGTTGTTGATCCGAGCGAGGAAAAGCTCAAGGCCGAGTTTCACGGAGTAAAGCGCAGCTTTATCCCGATTCAGGCAATTGTCCGAATTGATGAAGTTGAAAAGGGCGGTGTCAGCAAAATATTCAATGGCGATAACATCACGCCTTTTCCGGTGCCATACGCGCCTGCGCGCTCGACCGAAGGTCAGAAGTCCGAATAGCAGGGTGGTAATTTTGCTCTGTAAAAAAAGCAGCTCATTGGAGCTGCTTTTTTTTCGTCTGCTGATCTTGGGATTCTAGACATCACTCTGTTGGTCGAGCCGCGCAGCGGGACAGGGAATGCTAGGGGCGCCAAAAAGCACACATCCATGTGCAGGTTCGGCGGGCGCCGTCCTGGCGCCCGACGCTCCTGCATTCCCTGTCCTGCTACGCGGGGTACGGTGGAAAATTTGTAGATGGAAGCTCTGATCACTCGCGCAAAACTTGAGCATGATCGCCTGGTTCCTGACGAGCGTCGATGAAGCATTGAATGAAATCTACAGCACGATTCCAGCATTGGCTGTGCGCCTTTTAGCGTCTCCAGCCCCCTTTCATTCGGCAGCCAGTGCGACCTAAGAAGAACTGACTCTTTTAGAGTCCCAGTTCACGCTCAATGGTGGCCAGCTCAACACAAAGTACAAATACCTTCATTGCCGCTTCGATCTCCTTCAAGCTCGGAAACGAAGGGGCAAGGCGGATATTGCTGTTGGCTGGGTCTTTTCGGTAGGGGTAAGTCGAGCCTGCAGGAGTCAGCTTCACGCCTGCAGCTGCGGTCAACTTCACCACTGTGTCCGCGAGACCGGGCTGGGTGTCAAACAGAACAAAATAGCCGCCCTGTGGAGTGGTCCAACTTCCCAGCGCCTTGCCATTGATCGTTTTTCCGCTAAGACCGCTTTCTAGCTCGGTCAGCAACGTCTCGAACTTCGGTTGCAGAATTGCACGATGCCGTTGCATTAGTGCGCGCAGAGTCGGCATGTCCTTAAGAAAATGCACATGGCGCAGCTGATTCGTTTTATCTGGCCCGATAGTGGCAATACCTAGCTGATCGGCAAAGCTGGCTAGGTTCGCTTCCGACGTCGCAATGAATGACATGCCAGCGCCGGCGAAAGTGATCTTGGAGGTTGAACCGATCACATACACGCTGTCGAGAGTTCCGGCTGCCTCGCTCAATTCAATGATATTGGCAAGCTCAGGGGGATTGTCGACCAGATGGTGCTCGGAGTAGGCATTGTCCCAGAAAATGCGGAAGTTCTTGCCGGCGACGGTGCCGAGCTTTGCCATTCTCGCCACAACTTCGTCGGAGTATACGACGCCATCGGGATTGGCATATTTTGGAACACACCAAATCCCTTTGATCAGAGGATCCGCTTTGACGAGGTTCTCGATCTGATCCATGTCCGGCCCGGCAGATGTCATTGCGACAGGAATCATCTCGATGTTCAGGCTTTCACAGATTGCGAAATGACGATCGTAGCCAGGTGCTGGACACAGGAACTTGATTTTGCCGCCAGCGTCTGCGGCTTCTTTCGCCCAAGCGTATTCCGTGCCGCGAACACCATGATAGAGCCCACTAGTCACTAGCTGGTACATGAACTGCAGGCTGCTGTTGCCTCCCACCATTATGCGGGCCGGAATTGTCTGCAGGTAGTCTGCGGCAAATTTGCGCGCTTCAGGAATACCCATGATTCCGCCGTAATTACGGCAATCGGTGCCATCCTGACACAGATAGTTGGTGCCAAGGATTCCGTCCAACTCATCGCTTAGGGTCAACTGTTCCGTCGAAGGCTTACCGCGAGTCAGATCCAGATTGAGTTTCTGGGTGCTGACGGCCTGGTACTGGTGACGTAATTCCTGTTGTCTGGCTTGCAGTTGCTGATGATTCAAGAATTGCTCCTCTGTCGTTATGAAACATGTCGTTATGAAATAGTCGTGATAGTGATGGACGAAACCCTGAATTGGACGCTGAGCGTCAACGGGCGCG
>JBBSPQ010000396.1:0-3562 GCA_038258585.1 Pseudomonadales bacterium | reverse complement strand
ATTTGGCCAGGCGCAGCGGTCGAGAGCCAACAGACTATCCCAGCAAAGACGTCGAGTTAGTGTTGAAACGCACGCTCGGTATTCCAATTTTTCAAGAACAGGTAATGCAGATCGCCATCGTCGCAGCCGGATTCACGGGCGGCGAGGCGGACCAGCTGCGTCGTGCGATGGCGGCTTGGAAAAAAAAGGGTGGACTTGAACCTTTCAGAGAGAAATTGATTGATGGCATGACGGCGCGTGGTTACACAGAAGAGTTCGCGCTGAGAATCTACAATCAGATAAAAGGGTTTGGGGAGTACGGTTTTCCTGAGTCCCACTCGGCCAGTTTTGCGTTGCTCGCCTATGTCTCGTCCTGGTTGAAATATTATTATCCGGCAGAGTTCTGTTGCGCTTTGTTGAACAGTCAGCCGATGGGCTTCTATGGGCCGGCGCAATTGGTGCAAGATGCACAGCGGCACGGTGTAACTGTGCGCCCGGTCGATGTTAATTGCAGCGCAGTGAATTGCACGCTGGAACCAGAGGATAAGAACAGGATGGCTCTGAGATTGGGCCTGAGGCTGGTGAAAGGTCTTTCGTCAGCAGGAGCGCAGCATGTGTACGAAGAAAGGAACAGTGGAAATTACACCTGTATTCAGACGCTGGTTGAGCGCACCGGTATCAATCGCAGTGATCGGGAAAGTCTGGCTGCTGCCGATGCCTTTAGCGCGCTAGCCAGTGATCGTCATCGTGCGTTCTGGGATGTGGCCGGATACGAGGAAAAATTACCGCTTTACCAAACGGCAAGTGAACACGTAATTACCTCTACCGACAACGTTGCTTCTCAGCGCGATGATGAATCTGAACTGGAAATGCTGCTGCCGAAACCTTCAGAAGCGCAGGACATTTTCGCCGATTACACTAGCATTGGATTGACACTGCGACGACATCCTCTGGCTTTGCTGCGTAATCATCTGCAGCAATATCATGTGATGCCTGCGTCATTATTATCGACTTTGCGGGACGGAAGTCGTATCAAGGTGGTTGGAATCGTGACATCGCGGCAGAGACCGCAGACAGCATCTGGCGTCACCTTCATGACCCTAGAAGATGAGACAGGATTTATGAATGTCGTGGTCTGGTCGACGCTTTACGAGCAACACCGCGCGGCAGTACGAGGGGCGTATCTTTTAGGCGTTACTGGCACAGTGCAGATCAGCGAAGGGGTTGTGCATGTGGTCGCCCGCGATCTCGTCGACCTCAGCGAATGGATTTCCGAGATGACAATTAAGTCGCGGGACTTTTGTTAACTGCATGGTGTTAACCACATGGCGGTAACTACATGGTGCTAATCAAAAATTCCGTGCAGAAACCAATGCCGCTCCCCGCTCCGCTCGTGAAAAATCCACAGTCGCATTCCCTGTTGATTACGGGCTACATAATAGTCACGACGAATATCCTTCCCTGTCCACCAATGCGTCTCAATGCGTTCTGGCCCTCTTAGTAATTGCACACTACTACGATAATGCAGCTTTCCCTGCACTTGCGTGAGTTGAACAGGTTCCGACAAAAGCCAGCACGGACGGCTAAGCAGATTTTTAACGGATAGATTATTTACCGATGCCTTTGCTGCAGTGCGGGAATTGATCGACTCCACGCCATAGGAGTAATCTTGGCCGGCTGCCTCGGGGCAATGATCCGATAGGCTATTAATACTGCGCACAGCATTGATGCCAAGACGAGCCTGTAATTGCTCCAGTAGCGGAATGATATTTTGGTTTGTATTGTCATACTGCAGAGCGGGAGTAATGCCGGTGAGTGATGAGTGACTGCCAGTGAAGGGAGCGAAATGCTTTGCTTCAAGTCGCAGGCCCAGAACTGGCGCGCTCAGTTGCAGAGAGTTGAGTTGAGTTTCCAACAACAGCTGCAAATGTTGTGTCGAACGAGCAGCTTGTCGCAGGGCAAGATTAACCACCGTGGAGCCCCGCTGCTCATGCAACAGTATTAGCTCAACATGTTCCACGGCGAGTTCGCGTTGCCTAAGAAAGGCGCCAAGTCTTGTTATCAGCTCTTCCACTCCAATGGCTAATCTCTTCGTAGTTTCAAGCGGATATTCAAATTCCAGATCTGCGTTGAAAACGGGTGCTGCCTGATACGGCGCGATAGGATTCGCCACTCGACCAAGGCAGCGATCAAGCTGTTTGACAAACCCTAATCCAAAACGCTGTGCAAGTGCGGACGATGGAAGGCGCCAGAGATCACGCATGACGCGTAAGCCAGTGTTATGTAGTTGCTTTCTCTTGTCTGCTGACAGTGGCATGACCTGCAATGGCAGCCTGCCAAGCGCAGAGCGCAAATTTTCTCTGTGATAGATTAGAAGGTTGCATCCCGCCCTGGCTAGCAACAGGCTCGCATCAGGAGTCGGACTTGCCGCATGAGTGAACGTCTCCGTCAAACCCCATGTACGCAACAGGAATGCCAGTTTTTGTGACAATTGACTACGGATTTTTTCAATGCCGCCGAAGTAATTTAGACTGCTGCGGATTTCAAAGACAAGACAATCGGGCGGCACAATGCTGACTGTGCTGCTCAGGCTGCCGAGTAAATGTGCGATCTGCGCCATTTTCTCTGCCGGCGTAAGATTACTTAGGTCGTTGTTCGCGCGTTCATCCCGATCCGCATCAGGTATCGGTGCGAGTTGTGGCAGGTGAATCGCGTACCAAAGCGGTTCGAGTCTGGCGCGATGAGATTGCGAAGCGGCGATAACTGTTTTGGCTCTGTGCGCACTTGTCCTGACCGCGTGCAGAGAGCGGTGGGAAGGAATGAGCTGAAGCTGCCTTCCGTTCATGGCGTTGGTGCCTCTAGCGTGAATGATGCGTGCCGATAGTTGCCTCTCGCTTTCAGGATATTGACACGCAAAGAATTATGTTCCGGTTTTACGTGCAGCTGCAAAACTGAAGAAGAATGACGAATGTGCCGATGGTGAAAGAGTATGCCAAGGGTTTTTCCGGTGCTGGCAGTCAGTTGCAGGCGTCGGATATGTTTGCCGGACAGGCGTTGTGGCCATGCCATTACCAATGAGCAGGCTGAGTTCTGGAGTGCCTTTTCCATGCTCCAGAGTATTTGGGACGGTTCGGGTTTTATCACGATGATATGAGCAGTGTTGATGCCAGCGCTGGTCAGTGCAGGGGCGTAAGGCATGCAGGGCGGACAGATCCAGATGATCCACTGCTGCTGACTCAGGTTGCGCAGTAGCGGCAGCACCAACTGCAACTCTCCTGTGCCCCAGAAGTCAGTAATGATCTCGATCAGAGCATTGGTTGGCCAGCCTCCCCAGGGTAGATGATCATCCAGGGGCTGATGACCACTGGGGAGGCCCTGAGAGCGATTCAAGGTGAGGTTATGCTCACCTGCGCGCCACAGGCTGGGGTGATCGAGAAGGGATTTGAGACTGGAAGAAGAGTCGTGGCTTGGCATAATGCTGTATATATTAACAGTATATTTGAGAGTGAAGTTGACTATTTGGATGGCATTTTTTCAAGCACTTATCTTAGTCCTTGAAAACAATTGAGATTTAACGATTTTT
>JBBSPQ010000395.1:0-3568 GCA_038258585.1 Pseudomonadales bacterium | reverse complement strand
CGGGGGAAACCCAGCTTGAACTTGACCAACGCATGATTCGTCAACGCATCAAGAACATCAATAAGAGCTTAATTAAAGTGCGTGGACAGCGTGAACAAGGGCGGCGATCTAGGCAGCGCGCGGATATCTCAACAGTTTCGCTGGTGGGTTATACGAATGCCGGAAAATCTTCCCTTTTCAATGCGTTGGCTGGCGCTGAAACCTATGCGGCGGATCAGCTCTTCGCGACGCTGGATTCGACGCTCAGGCGAATAGAGCTGCCCAATTACGGCCGTGCAATTCTGGCCGACACTGTAGGATTCATCAGTCATTTACCTCATAAACTGGTGGAGGCATTTCGCGCTACCTTGGAAGAGACTGTGCAGGCGTCATTGCTGTTGCACGTCATTGATGCGGCAAACGAACAACATGAACATTTTACCGAGCAGGTGAATGAGGTTTTGACAGAAATCGGTGCCGATCAGGTCCCGTGTCTGCGGGTCTACAATAAAATTGATCTGTTAGAGGATCGAGAGCCAATGCTCGAGCGCAACGAGGACGGAAAACCATCACGAATCTGGTTGTCAGCAAGAACCGGCGCCGGTGTGGAATTGCTGCTCTCTGCTATAAGTGAATTGCTGGGTGAGGATGTAGTGCAGCATGATTTGCTTCTATCACCTCAGCATGGACGTCTGCGTGCCAGACTCTACGCTCGGGGAGCTGTTCGTAATGAGCGGATAGATTCAGCGGGCGGGGTATGTTTGGAAATCAGATTGCCGCGCCACGATCTCGACAGACTGCTGGTGGACGAAGGAATCGCTCCGGAAAGCTTTGGTCTGAATCTCTGATCAAGTCGTTTGGCATCTGCACCAGCTCGGTGGCGCAGATTTGCCCGGTGATGCCTGCGTGTGCTTGGTAAAAAGCTGGGTTAATCATCAATAATTCGTTAAAATCACCCCCCGTATTTTCAACGGGGTATGGAGAAGCCGATGGCTTGGAATGAACCTGGAAACAAAGGCAATGATAATGACCCTTGGGGTGGTGGCGGCCGCAAGGGCGGCGATCAGGGTCCGCCTGACCTCGATGAAGTGATCAAGACCATTACCCGCAGGCTCAACGGTCTTTTTGGCGGCGGCAACAAGGCGGGTGGCGGCGCGAGCGGTAATTCTGGTGGAGGAGCGTCAGGTTCCGGGCTGTCCGCAGGGTTACTTGGCGTTGTCGTGGTAGTGCTGGTGGTCATATGGGTTGCCATGGGCTTCTACACCGTCGATGAGTCTGAGCGCGGAGTCGTCATGCGCTTTGGCTCCCTCAAGGAGAACGTCGTCATGCCGGGTCTCAACTGGAACCCTCCATTGATCGACACTGTAGAAAAGATCAATGTCTCGCGAGTGAACACCCGCTCCTACACCAAGGATATGCTGACTACCGACGAAAATATCGTCAGTGTGTCTATCGAACTGCAATACCTTGTTCGCGATCCAATCAAGTTTGTGGTGGTAGTGCGCGATCCTGAGACAAGTCTGGATCATGCCGCCGAGTCGGCCATTCGTCACGTTGTGGGTGGCACCACAATGGACCGCGTGCTGACACAAGGTCGTGCTGAAATGGCTGCGGAAGTAAGAGAGAGACTGCAGCGTTACATGGACAGCTATGATTCGGGAATCATGATTTCTCAGGTCACCGTGCGTAATGCGCAACCACCTGATGCGGTACAGGGTGCGTTTGACGATGTAATCAAGGCCCGTGAGGATGAGCAGCGCGTTCAGAACGAGGCGCTCGCTTATGCAAATCGTGTGATTCCTGTAGCGCGAGGTGAAGCGCAACGAATCATCGAACAGGCGAATGCTTACAGAGATCAGGTTATTGCAAGAGCGTCGGGTGAAGCTTCGCGTTTTGAGCAATTGTTGACAGAATATGAAAAAGCGCCTCGGGTAACCCGTGAGCGCCTCTACATTGATGCCATGCAGTCAGTGATGACGAACACGAGCAAAGTCCTTATTGATGTCGAGGGGGGCAATAACATGTTTTATATCCCGCTGGATAAAATCATAGAGCAAGGCACATCTGGGGCACGGTCTGCGGGTTCTGCCCAGCTGACACCGCAACAGATGCGTGAATTATCCGAGCAGGTTAGCAGAGATGCGAGCGCAGCAGATCGGGCGCGCACTCAGGCGGCAGCTGCACGAGGAGGCCGATAATGAAGAATATATTCGCCGGACTTTTATTGTTTCTGATCGTAGTAGTCGGTTCCAATTCAGTTTTTGTGGTCAAGCAAACCGAACGCGCTATTCTGTTGCGATTTGGCACCGTGCAGGAAGCTGATCTCGCGCCAGGTCTGCACTTTAAATTGCCATGGGTAAACACCGTCAGGAAGTTTGATGGCCGTGTGTTGACTGTTACGGCAGATGCGCAGCGTTATCTTACGCTTGAACAAAAAGCGCTGGTCGTGGATTCATTTGCGAAGTGGCGCATTGTTGACGTTATGAAGTATTACACGGCAGCGACAGGCTCCGAGAGTTACACCAACAATCTACTGACGCAGCGCATTAACGATGGTCTACGTAATAAATTTGGTGAGCGTGACCTTCAGGAAGTTGTGTCAGGACAGCGCGATCTGCTGATGGAAGAGCTGACTCGTGAATTGAATCTTTCGACAGCAGAAGAGTATGGCATTGAAGTCATCGATGTTCGTGTCAAGCAGATCGAACTGCCCTTGGATGTAAGGTCTTCTGTTTATGAGCGCATGACATCGGAGCGTCAGCGGGAGGCCCAGCAATTGCGGTCACGAGGCAATGAGCTCGCGATTGGAATTGAGGCTGATGCCGACCGGCAGGAAACTGTATTGCTGGCGGAAGCAAATAGTGATTCTGAACGGATTCGTGGTGAGGGTGACGCGCAAGCAGCATCGACTTACGCAGCAGCTTATTCGAAAGACGAAGAGTTCTACGCGTTTACACGCAGCCTGAATTCTTATCAGGACAGCTTTTCCAGCAAGGGGGATGTTCTGTTAGTCGATCCTGACAGCGAGTACTTCAAGTACTTGCGCAGTAGCAATAGCAGCAGCACGCAACAGTAACGTTAATTCACAAAGACCAGCAGTAAACACTTACTGCTGGTCTTTGTCCGTCTGCGATTCAGACAACTGTCAGCAATGGCAGATGCACGTATTAAGCTTGCAGTTAAATTCATACAAAGACAGGATTCAGGATTTTATAATGGCTGCGAGTGATCGATGGTTGCTGCCCGAAGGCGTCGAAGAAATATTGCCTGCGGAGGCATTCAAACTGGAGTCCCTGCGACGTCAGTTGCTCGACCTGTATTCGTCTTGGGGTTATGACCTCGTCATCACGCCATTGATCGAGTATCTCGATTCACTTCTTGTGGGCTCATCCCATGATCTGGATTTACACACATTCAAGATCACCGATCAGTTGACCGGCCGAATGATGGGAGTGCGTGCGGACATTACGCCGCAGGTCGCCCGCATTGATGCCCATTGTCTGGGCAGACAGGGTGATGAAGGAAGTTCGGGTGCTGTTCGCCTGTGTTATGCCGACAATGTTCTGCACACAAAACCACGTGGATTGCT
>JBBSPQ010000394.1:0-3568 GCA_038258585.1 Pseudomonadales bacterium | reverse complement strand
GAGGCCAGCGGTGCTGGGTTTGGGTATTCAGTTGATTCAGTCGTAAGGAGCTACTGGGCATATCCCGCAATGTTCGTTAATGTTCACTATCTTGAATCTTGATGGCTGTTGCTTTGGGCAAATCCGGTAATAACAGTGCAGAGAATTTAACCTTGGATTTCTAACATGATGAAAATAAAAATGATTAAAACTGGCTTACTGGCTGTTCTGCTATCGATAACGCCCTACACCGTTGGTGCTGAGGCTAACAAAGAGATCCATTCAACGGATGCTGTGTATCCGGCTATAGGCCCTTACTCGCAAATGGTTCAGGCTGGGGACACCTATTATCTATCGGGTGTGATTGCCTTAGATATAAGCGGTACCGCAATACAGGGAGAGAGTATTGAAGAACAAACCCATCAGGTGCTGCGCTATATTTCGGAAATGCTTGAAGCGCAAGGCATGACTTTTGCGAATGTGGTGATGTCGACTGTGTATATGGCGGACTTAACTGAATTTGCGCGGATGAATAATGTTTACAGCGAGTACTTTACGGATCAGCCTCCGGCGAGAGCGACGGTTGGTGTTGCTGCGCTGCCAAGAGGGGCGAAGATTGAGATATCGGTTGTTGCTAGTAGGTGATATCGCAGCATGATCGTTGCTATCTTGGGTCAGCATGGCCCGAATGCCCGCCTGCTCGGCAATCAGCGTCGTGCGGCGAATGGCATCCTGCAACAGGCCAAAGCCTATGCCTTGTCCCTGATCTTGGTCAATCGAATAGACTTCTTTAGTGCTGGTCCGAAAGCGAAACCCTACGCAAACTAGTCAGTTGATCCCCCCACCACATCCCGATCAATTGCTGAAACGCTACAACGCTTAGTCCATGGCGCGCTGGATGATCTTCGCGGATAGCCGCCCAGCCGGAATGAATCACGGTGATCATCGTGGTCTCGCCGCAGTCTTCAAAATTCAATTCGACCAGCGTGACTTCGTCATTGTTAAAGTTTGAGTTGCGCCAGGTGAAAGCAAAAGCCTGATGCGGTTCCCACTGGGTCACGCGGCCGATCTCAAAGGCGCGTTCGGCATTGCCTTCGCTCCATGACTCAAATAGACGTCCATCCAATTTAGGTTCGATGTGAATCAAGCCGACGGTGGCGCCGCTATTGCGGTAGCGTGGGCCGCGTTTCCACCAGTTTTCTATCTGCGCGGTGAACAGGTCAAACGTCTGCTGCTGAGGCAGCCGAATGCTGATGCTGGCTTTGACGCGATCGCCCTTGATGGCACTCATTTGGGCTGTGTTTCTTTAGACGGGCTTTCGGCAAATTCTTTGAACGCGTTGAGTTGTTGGTTCCACATTTGTTCAACTTCCTCCAGCCAATTGCGTAAAGGTTGCAAAGCCTTGTGTTCAATATGGTAGATACGACGCCTCGCGTCATCCTCGGTGCCTTCAATGGCGACTAAGCCAGCGTTACGAAGCACGCGCAGATGTCGGCTTAGTGCTTGCGGCGTCACTTGCAGGGCAAGGGCAAGTTCACTGGAGGCAAGAGGGCGGGCCATCAACGCTTGTACTGCGGCGCGCCGTGTCTTGTCGGCGAGGGCGTCGAATAGCTGATCGGTGTCGTTCATTTGCCAGCCGTGTGCATTCGTTGGGTTATCCACCACATGTGGCCTTCGAGATCGAGCGCGCCGTAGCTGCGGTCTGACCAGAATTCAGCGCCATAATCATGGGTGGAGAGTTCTTCTACAATTGCGGTGCCGCAGCTGCGGGCGTGTTGGTAATGCGCCTCGGCGTCGTCGACGTAGAACATGATGCTTTGGGTGCAGACACCCCCTACACTTTTGGGGCTTTTCATTGCGTGTTTCCAAGGGCGTCCGTCATTGAGGGCGCCTTCTTCTCCGACCATGATGAGGCCGTCCCCATAAGTTAATTCGCTGTGGACGATGCGGCCTTCATCGCCTTCGATTTTTAGTCGTACTTCAAAGCCGAAGGTGCGGCAGAGCCAGTCGATGGCGGCAGATGCGTCTTGGTAGAAGATGGAGCTGGACATGCGGGGCCAGTCTGCGGGTGGGGGATTTTTGGGCATGGAGTCTCTCCTGTGGTAGATAAGCGGTTTTCAATATAGTATGCAATATCGTTTATAATATCAAATTTTAATAATTACTTTGGGTGGAGGCGAAAATGGGTAGGATTATTGGGGCGGTGGTGGCTGGGTTTGCGGTGTGGTTTGTTGTTAGTGCGGTTGCTGGGGTGCCGGTGCGGGCACTTTGGCCGGCTTATGTTGTGGCGATTCCTGAGTATAGTTTTACGCTGCCGATGTTGGTTTCACGGTTGGTGATTGGGGGTGTGGCGACGATGGTTGCTGGGTATGTCGCGGGATGGATTGCGCCGAAGAGTCGGGCGGCGGGGATCTTGGGAGGGGTGTTGGTGGTGTTCTTTTTACCGGTGCATTACCAGCTCTTTGATAAGTTTCCTCTCTGGTATCATTTGGTGTTTTTGGGGTCGTTGTGGCCGTTGGTGGTTGTGGGGGCGAAGTTTCGTGTTCGCTGAAATGGAGCGGAAAGAAACTGAGCTCCAAGCGACAAGGAAACGCTGGCAGCCGATGGCATCAAAATTTTAATAAGTATTGCATAATCCTGAAATGAAAAGACTCACTCAAAAGACCAATAGATGACTAAGAAAATAATTGATGTGACTGCAGCGATAATCGTTAAGCAGGGTAAGATTCTAGCGGCGCGACGGGGAGCGGGTAAGCACCTTCAGGGTTATTGGGAATTCCCTGGAGGGAAGGTGGAAGAAAATGAATCTCCGGAAACCTGTCTTGAACGCGAGCTGTATGAAGAGCTCTGTATTTCCGCGAGAGTTAAAGCCTATATCGGAGAAAGCGTCTTTGATTACGGCGAGAAAATAATTCGCTTAATGGGCTATGAGGTAGAGCACTTGGGCGGTGACTTCAGGCTCGTGGACCATGATGATATTCGTTGGCTCGATATCGATCAACTTGATGAATTGATGTGGGCTCCTGCAGACATTCCGTTGATAGAACAATACAAGTATCGAGCAAAAGTATTTAATTACTACTCAACCAATGCTATCCAGTATTGTGAAGAGACTAGCAAGTTCGATGTTGGTCATCTCTATAGCTCTTTTCTAGACCATATTGAACCTGGGGCACATATTCTTGATCTTGGCTGCGGGTCGGGTAGAGATAGCAAAGCTTTTCGAGAGATGGGTTATGACGTCACATCAATTGATGTAAGCCCTGAAATCGCAGCTTGGGCGGCACTCAACACCGGGCATCCCGTGATAGTGAAATCCTTCCAGGACATTGATGACATAGAAAAATATGATGGGGTTTGGGCATCTGCAAGTTTGTTACATTGCCATCAAAGCCAATTACACGAAGTGATTTCGAAGATTATGAGTAGTCTCAAGTGCAAAGGGATTGCCTATATGTCGTTCAAGTGGGGAGACGAAACCGTCGTAGATGATCGAGGGCGTCATTTCACCAATCAGACAATACGGTCCTTGGAGCAACTTTTTGAGCATCTTGAAAATATTAAAACTCTCCGAATATGGGATACGGAT
>JBBSPQ010000393.1:0-3571 GCA_038258585.1 Pseudomonadales bacterium | reverse complement strand
GCCGTAAGTCTTGATCTCCTTACCTCTGATTTTGCTGCGCGAGTGGCAGCGACATGGTTTGTTGTTATATGGCCTTCAGCTATTGCCTCTCGGAATGCATCGCTCAGTGTTGATCTGATTAACTTGGCTGACGCCGCCTTGCCCTCGTCTATGTATCCATTGAGCATTGCCGCAATTTCTTTTGTGGTGATGTCTTCAAGTGGAGCATCAGGCAGACCCCTCCTTATTGCTTTAATTTTGCTCATGTAATTTATGAGTGTCTTCTGCTTGATTCCTCTGCTGGCCAGGATTTTTTCGTAGCGATCAAGCCATGAATGTAACGTAACGGAATTATCACTGTTGATTCTCGCTGTCAGAGGCTTGTGTTTGTGTCCTGAAAATAACTCAATGTTGGCCTGTATAGCTTCAGTGATTGCGATTCGCCTGTCTCTGCCTAATCCAAACTCTTTACCCGTCCTTGGGTCCCTGTAGCAGTAATATCCATTGTTTCTTATATAAAGGTTAGGGGGTAAATCCCGGCGCTCATGACTTCGCCTTCTTCCCATTTCTGATCCTCTTCAAAAGGCCACCTGTTACTGGTCGATTTAAGTCAACCTTTACCGCTGATTCGTGGAACAGATACTCTCTTCCATCCTTAACCGGAGGTGGGAATATCCTGCATTCCCGAACCCATCGACGAACTGTTTCAAGGCTTCTTGGACGTCGCTGGCGTGCGTTCCACTCCTGAAGTGTCAAGTACATCGCAAAGTCTCCGCAATTACACGCAAGAAAAAACCGCCATCAGGCGGCTTGGTGTTCTTTCAGTTCTTCAATTCGAATATTGGTTACGTCTGCATGTGCTATCTGCGCCCATATCATCCAGTGGTCGTAGCAGTCGTTGATGTTCTCCGCTTCGATAACTCTGTTGAATGGCTCTCCATTCCATTCTCCTGTGACTCGGAAGTGCATTTATCATCTCCATAAAACAAAACCCGCCGTAGCGAGTTCAGATAAAATAAATCCCCGCGAGTGCGAGGATTGTTATGTAATATTGGGTTTAATCATCTATATGTTTTGTACAGAGAGGGCAAGTATCGTTTCCACCGTACTCGTGATAATAATTTTGCACGGTATCAGTCATTTCTCGCACATTGCAGAATGGGGATTTGTCTTCATTAGACTTATAAACCTTCATGGAATATTTGTATGCCGACTCTATATCTATACCTTCATCTACATAAACACCTTCGTGATGTCTGCATGGAGACAAGACACCGGATCTGCACAACATTGATAACGCCCAATCTTTTTGCTCAGACTCTAACTCATTGATACTCATTTATAAACTCCTTGCAATGTATGTCGTTTCAGCTAAACGGTATCAGCAATGTTTATGTAAAGAAACAGTAAGATAATACTCAACCCGATGTTTGAGTACGGTCATCATCTGACACTACAGACTCTGGCATCGCTGTGAAGACGACGCGAAATTCAGCATTTTCACAAGCGTTATCTTTTACAAAACCGATCTCACTCTCCTTTGATGCGAATGCCAGCGTCAGACATCATATGCAGATACTCACCTGCATCCTGAACCCATTGACCTCCAACCCCGTAATAGCGATGCGTAATGATGTCGATAGTTACTAACGGGTCTTGTTCGATTAACTGCCGCAGAAACTCTTCCAGGTCACCAGTGCAGTGCTTGATAACAGGAGTCTTCCCAGGATGGCGAACAACAAGAAACTGGTTTCCGTCTTCACGGACTTCGTTGCTTTCCAGTTTAGCAATACGCTTACTCCCATCCGAGATAACACCTTCGTAATACTCACGCTGCTCGTTGAGTTTTGATTTTGCTGTTTCAAGCTCAACACGCAGTTTCCCTACTGTTAGCGCAATATCCTCGTTCTCCTGGTCGCGGCGTTTGATGTATTGCTGGTTTCTTTCCCGTTCATCCAGCAGTTCCAGCACAATCGATGGTGTTACCAATTCATGGAAAAGGTCTGCGTCAAATCCCCAGTCGTCATGCATTGCCTGCTCTGCCGCTTCACGCAGTGCCTGAGAGTTAATTTCGCTCACTTCGAACCTCTCTGTTTACTGATAAGTTCCAGATCCTCCTGGCAACTTGCACAAGTCCGACAACCCTGAACGACCAGGCGTCTTCGTTCATCTATCGGATCGCCACACTCACAACAATGAGTGGCAGATATAGCCTGGTGGTTCAGGCGGCGCATTTTTATTGCTGTGTTGCGCTGTAATTCTTCTATTTCTGATGCTGAATCAATGATGTCTGCCATCTTTCATTAATCCCTGAACTGTTGGTTAATACGCTTGAGGGTGAATGCGAATAATAAAAAAGGAGCCTGTAGCTCCCTGATGATTTTGCTTTTCATGTTCATCGTTCCTTAAAGACGCCGTTTAACATGCCGATTGCCAGGCTTAAATGAGTCGGTGTGAATCCCATCAGCGTTACCGTTTCGCGGTGCTTCTTCAGTACGCTACGGCAAATGTCATCGACGTTTTTATCCGGAAACTGCTGTCTGGCTTTTTTTGATTTCAGAATTAGCCTGACGGGCAATGCTGCGAAGGGCGTTTTCCTGCTGAGGTGTCATTGAACAAGTCCCATGTCGGCAAGCATAAGCACACAGAATATGAAGCCCGCTGCCAGAAAAATGCATTCCGTGGTTGTCATACCTGGTTTCTCTCATCTGCTTCTGCTTTCGCCACCATCATTTCCAGCTTTTGTGAAAGGGATGCGGCTAACGTATGAAATTCTTCGTCTGTTTCTACTGGTATTGGCACAAACCTGATTCCAATTTGAGCAAGGCTATGTGCCATCTCGATACTCGTTCTTAACTCAACAGAAGATGCTTTGTGCATACAGCCCCTCGTTTATTATTTATCTCCTCAGCCAGCCGCTGTGCTTTCAGTGGATTTCGGATAACAGAAAGGCCGGGAAATACCCAGCCTCGCTTTGTAACGGAGTAGACGAAAGTGATTGCGCCTACCCGGATATTATCGTGAGGATGCGTCATCGCCATTGCTCCCCAAATACAAAACCAATTTCAGCCAGTGCCTCGTCCATTTTTTCGATGAACTCCGGCACGATCTCGTCAAAACTCGCCATGTACTTTTCATCCCGCTCAATCACGACATAATGCAGGCCTTCACGCTTCATACGCGGGTCATAGTTGGCAAAGTACCAGGCATTTTTTCGCGTCACCCACATGCTGTACTGCACCTGGGCCATGTAAGCTGACTTTATGGCCTCGAAACCACCGAGCCGGAACTTCATGAAATCCCGGGAGGTAAACGGGCATTTCAGTTCAAGGCCGTTGCCGTCACTGCATAAACCATCGGGAGAGCAGGCGGTACGCATACTTTCGTCGCGATAGATGATCGGGGATTCAGTAACATTCACGCCGGAAGTGAATTCAAACAGGGTTCTGGCGTCGTTCTCGTACTGTTTTCCCCAGGCCAGTGCTTTAGCGTTAACTTCCGGAGCCACACCGGTGCAAACCTCAGCAAGCAGGGTGTGGAAGTAGGACATTTTCATGTCAGGCCACTTCTTTCCGGAGCGGGGTTTTGCTAT
>JBBSPQ010000392.1:0-3580 GCA_038258585.1 Pseudomonadales bacterium | reverse complement strand
GATATCAAATCCTCGTTCGTGCTTCTCATGCTTTGGCTCGTTGGGGGCATCGCTGCGCTGTGCGGGGCGCTTACCTATTCCGAGCTTGCCAGCCGCCTGCCGCGCTCAGGTGGAGAGTATAATTTTCTCAGCCAGCTCTACCACCCCGCTGTAGGATTTGTATCAGGCTGGGTTTCTCTAACCGTAGGCTTCGCTGCCCCCACTGCACTGGCGGCGATGACTTTTGCTGCCTATTTTGATTCGGCCATCGGGCACGCTGTGCCGATCAATCGAACGGTTGCAGCACTGCTGCTGGTCGCCGTTATCACCTTCGTGCATGGACGCAATCACGCAGCGAGCGGTGGATTGCAAAATTGGTTCACCGTTATCAAAATTGCCTTGATTGCCATTTTCGTAATCTGCGTATTCACGTTTACGAGCAATCCTCAACCGGTCAATCTTTTGCCTGTCGCTGGCGACGGAGCTCTTCTGACTAGCAGTGCATTTGCTGTCTCACTTATCTATGTAAATTACGCATATACCGGTTGGAATGCAGCCACCTATATCACGGGAGAAATTGAGAACCCGGAGCGCTCCGTGCCGCTGGTACTTATCGCCGGAACGGCGATCGTCATTGTGTTGTATCTGGCTCTGAACGCCACCTTCCTGTACGCCGTACCGATGGAGATTCTGGAAGGACGCATTGAAATCGGCGTCATTGTCGCGGAACAGACCTTCGGCAAGACGGGCGCCATGTTAATGGGAGCATTGCTGTCACTGCTGCTGATTTCCACGGTGAGCGCGATGCTGATGGCCGGCCCGAGAGTCCTACAGGTTATGGGGGAAGATTTTCGACTGTTCCGTTTGCTGGCAGTGAAGAATGCAGGCGGTGTCCCACGCACCGCGATATATACACAAGGCGGTCTCGCGGCGCTGTTTATCGTGACCTCGACATTCGATTCAGTACTCGTATTCTCCGGCTTCATCCTCGGCCTGAGTTCACTGACGACAGTACTCGGCATCTTCGTATTGCGCTATCGCGCGGGCTCAGGCACTCGCAACGGAAGCGGTGGTTATCGCACCTGGGCTTATCCACTCCCTCCACTTATTTACATCGGCGTCATGACCTGGACACTGGTTTTTATTTCGATGAATCGACCCTGGGAAGCAGGTGTCGCCGTTGGCGTAATTGCATTGGGATTTATTTGTTATCTCCTCACCGAAAAGTATTCCAGAACAGAGTAATGTTCGGCCCATGCGCCATTTCACATTCACAACTTGCTTGCCGACTGACAGCTCGCCAGTGACTTGGTAAGTTATAGAGCCGAGCTATAGATGATAAGGAGTTAGATATGTCACGTTGGATCAAAGTTGACGCCCCCATCAATCAATACATCACCGACCACCTTGAACCAGAAGCAGCGGTTCTCAAAGAATTGCATGAAGAGACCTCGAATATGGAGGGCTCTGGTATGCAGATATCCCATGAACAGGCGCGCTTGATGACGTTGCTGCTGAAGTCCATGCAGGCCCGCCGCACGATTGAAATAGGCGTGTATACAGGTTACAGCACGCTGATTACCGCACAAGCACTACCGAATGACGGAAAGATCATCGCCTGCGATTGCAGTGAAGAATGGACTGCCGTTGCGCGCCGGTATTGGGAAAAAGCAGGTCAGGCGAGCAAGATAGACCTGCGACTGGCGCCAGCGGCAGACACTATGCAATCGCTATTGAATGAAGGGAAAGCAGGAACATTCGATTTCGTGTTCATCGATGCAGACAAAACCGGCTACGACAACTACTACGAGATGTCGCTGAAGTTACTGCGACAGGGAGGCATGATTGTGCTGGACAATTGCCTGTGGGATGGCGCGGTAATTGACGAAAAAGACCAGACTGAGGACACTATCGCGCTTCGTGAACTAAACGACAAGATCGCTCAGGACGAGCGGGTAAATTCCTACCTTGCCCCTGTAGGTGATGGTGTTTATCTGGTCTATAAATGCTGACTCACAAAACTCGAATTCAGTCCGTCAGCCAATTCAAACCGGTAGGAAGTTGAACTCTATATAAAGTTCACCCCGGCAGAAACAGTGCCATCAACAATAACAGCGTCAAAACCATTACTGCGATAACACCCACAATGCGCGCCGCGCATTATTCACCTGCCCATTCTTGATGGCTTTACTCTTGGCGAGAATTAATGATATGTAAATAGCCAATGTCAGAATTATTTGCACTGCCATTGGAATGAAAATCGCTGTACTGCCTGTGACGTTATTCATCGTTCCCCCCGGAAATGATGTACTTGAATCTGGTGCTGAATAATGCCCTAGATCGGTGCCCAACGCATCTCAGGACTTAACCTCGACTAAGCCCAGAATTCGTGATGCGAGTGGGTTCGACGTCAACGGCGCTGCGGGTCATATTTGACCCCCGGCAGTGCTGGATGCTAGAGTCAACGCCACTTTCCATCACATGAAGCCAACCTGTGTTCAAGAAATTGCTCTTCGCTCTGGTACTCGTGCTCAATCACTCTCTGATGTTCGGAGTGACCGAGGCTGCGCATATTCCCGATGCACAGCACCCTTACGGGCACACAGTCAGTTACGACCATGAGGAAGAAAGTGTTGATAACACCGTTATTGATATTGACGACCAAGGTGAGCACCACCACAAGCATGGTATGCATGTGCATCTTGGTTGTATCCTGCCCTACTCCATCAGCTTCTCCATTCAATCGATTCCAGACCAATCCTTGAGCAGTTGTAAATTCCTGCTTCAGAGCCTCAGTTACTCACCCCCCGTACCCCCGCCCAACTACTAAGCTCCTGAAAAGTTCTTTTTCATTCACATTCGGCAGTTCACTGCAAAGGCCGAGTATTGGAGTTTATTTCGATGAATTTATTTTCGTACGCCATTCTGCTCAATGAGCGGGTGCTGCGTGTTCGTTCCATTTTGTGCTTGCTAGCTTGTTTGTTTATTGGGGTGATCTGGGTTCTGCCCCTGTCCGCGCAAGAACCAGTCAATCTCTCCTGGGCGCTACAACAGACACTGCTGCACAATCCCCGCCTGCAGGAGTTCCCCTACCAACTTCGCGTGTCCGAAGCCAAGGAGCTGGAGGCTGACCTCGCGCCTGCTACGGTTCTGGATGGATCCATCGAGAATGCTCTCGGCACCGGCAACAACACTGGCCTAAAAAGTGCCGAGTGGACCCTCGGAATGGGCCGAGTCATTGAATTGGGCGACAAGCGCTCACGTCGCGTGGAGGTAGTCCGTGCGAGCGCACGTGTACTTCACGCCGAGTATGAGCTGGCCAGGATCGAACTGCTGGCAGAAAGCACACGACGCTACTATCAAGTGCTGCGGATACAGGCTTTACAACAATGGATAGGGACGCGTATTGCACGCGAAAGAGCCGCCCTGGAAGTCATTCGCAGTCGAGCCCAGGCTGGTGCAGTTGGCCAGGCTGACGTGTCACGCATTGCATTGCGCCTAGCCCGCTCAGAGACCATGCGTGCGGAATTGGAGGATGATCTGGCCCTGGCAAAAGTACGGCTCGCCGCCATGTGGGGACAGGACAACATTCGGGGAACAG
>JBBSPQ010000391.1:0-3588 GCA_038258585.1 Pseudomonadales bacterium | reverse complement strand
TGTCCTGTCGGCCTTTTTTTGATCCTGTTGCTGCAACGCGAGAGCGCTTTTATTTATGGTCGTCAACGCGTGCATGCCGACTTCATTGGCCAGTTGTTTCAACTGTTCGATAGACTCAAGGGTCAGATTGTCATAATAAACGCTTCTATCGAAATAGGAAGGTTTGTGGCCAAGCAAATTCAGGGTGCTGGCACTCAAGTGGTCATGGATGTTCTTACCGAAAAAGAAGACCTTCTCGTCAAACCCTTTGTCAGGTGTGAAAGCACCAGTATTCAGAACCAGCTTGTTCTCAGGGGTCAGGTGCGCCACTCCGATGTTTAGCCACTCATCCAAGATGACCCGCGGGCGAATATCCTGCTTACAGACCATTTCCACCAGATCGTCAAATGTCTTGCCACTGACTTTTTGACTCGCTGAACGCATGGGCAAGGGTAGGGGAACTCCCTGTGCATCGGTAAACTCATCAGAACCCAGCCAAAATGCAATAAGTTGGGCGCCGATAGAGATATTTTTCGGAGTATTCAGTTGTTCTTCCGGCTCCAATCGCAAACGTTTCACGTCTTTACGATGAACACCCGTAAGCATATTGATCCGACTGTCCGACTGGCGTTTATCTTGGACCTTGAAATCTTCGTCTGCCACTTCGACGTAAATCGACTTGAGCATGCTCACCAGATACGGATAGGTGATCTGAAATGACAACATCAGCCGTACTAACGGACGCAAAAGCTTGCGTAACGCTTTGACCACGATGGCGGGCGGATAGCCAGTCTGAACATTGTCGGGGGATGAATTTGACATGCGCGTGAGTATATCTGAAGGGTGGGAATTAATCCCACAACTTTGTGGAATATTTATCCTTACGCGACTCGATTGCTGTGCGTCACAGTTTCGTGACGATCTCGTGACCAAAGCGTGAATTAGTCCCCAAATGTAGTGATTGACGTGGGAATTATTCCCACCTATTATCTATAGATTACGTCGTTGGCACCAAGGCAGGTACAGGATGCAAAGCAGAACACTGGATGATGCGCGATACACGCGAAGCTGCCTGACCAAGGGATTGGCCGACGAGGAAGTCAGCTTTGTCTATCTCGAGGATGGTCGCAAACTGGCTTTTCTAGAGATTGGTGAGCGTACGGGCTATCCGCTCTTCCATTGCCACAGCCATGGCAGCTCCAGACTGGAAGGTGCTTTTTTCCATAAGGAAGCGAAGAGTGCTGGGTTCCGCATAATCTCAGTAGACCGGCCTGGAATTGGTTATTCCGATTTTAGCGCTCATGCAGATCAACTCGGTTTCGCTTCCGATGTTGTACAAATTGCCAATAAACTCAGAATACAACAGTTTGGGCTGCTCTCCAGTGGCGGCGGAGTTGGGTTCGCGCTCGCCGTAGCGCATCAGGTTCCCGACCGTATACAGATTCTGCTTGGACTTTCCTGTGTTCCCTCTGTCCAAGCCATCACGTTGGCTGGTTTCCCGTCTGCGCTGAGAAAGCGCTGTCTCAAACTTCTGGGATCGATCGCTGGTTTACGTCATAGTCTGTGCGCCAGAAGACCCCAGCGATATCTTGAACGCCTCACAGATACGCTGGGTTACGCTGATCGACGCGTTCTGCAAAATCCGGACATAATGGCAGGCGTAACAAGGGACATTCAAGAATCGTTGCGACAGGGAGCACGTGGCGTTGTTCATGATGCGAACCTGCACTATCAGCGCTGGAATTTTGATCTCAAAAATATTCGGGTGCCGGTTCATTTATGGCAGGGAAGTGCAGATAGCTTGGTATCGCGTCACAGTGTGGAAGAGTTTGCTGTAGGACTACAACAGTGCACCATACATAAAGTAGTAAACCGCGGACACTTCTTCTTTTATCGTTGTATCGGAGAGGTTTTTCAGACCGCAAATATCAATTTGGGACGGTTCAGAAAACCCGCGCTGGGTCGTTTGTCTCCCCTAGCAAAGAAAAAACTTCCTGCGCTTTCCTGCGCCGCAAGTTAGCGCTAGTGAGAATGATGCAAGTCAAAATCACAGACACTATTATTGAATCGTAATACCCCGCTACCTTCCCCTGAATAGTCCTTTCCTTCAATTGCTTTATAAATCTCCCTTGTCACAAATACGTCTATAATACTTTGGTCGATAGCACCCGCATCGGCTTCTGTTTGCAAAATATCCAATGCTCTTTCTGTGCTGATTGCTGCTTTATAAGGGCGATCTGACGCGGTCAATGCGTCATAGATGTCGCATATAGTCATAATCTTGGATGCAAATGGAATTTCGTGAGCAGACATCCCGTTAGGATATCCACTTCCATCGAGTTTTTCATGATGAGCTCCTGCAATGTGAGGCACGTTCTTAAACTCTTCTGTCCAGGGAATCAATTTTAGAAAATTCTGCGTATGCGTAACATGCGATTCAATCTCTAGACGCTCTTCGGGCGACAGACTTCCTTTGCGAATAGTGAGCATCTTGAACTCGGCGTCACTAACAATAGAAAAACCGTGACGCCGTTCGAACGGGGTGCAATAAGCAGCGATTCGATTCAGGCTTGTCATGCCTTCGGAGTCAAGCAGACTTGGCTCGTTGGCTTCCAGAATTGTGGCCATGAATTGGTCAAGTTGCTCAAGCTCAAGAACCAAATTCACCTCTATTCGCTGCACTTTTTCCGAAGTAATTTGCCCCGATTGATGCAATTGAAGCTGCGTCTTTAGTGCTTTGTTTTTAAGCCTCTCCTTGGCGAGAAGAATTCTGTAATGAATGCTGTCGACGGTCTCTTCACTGAGTTTTTTGGCTTTCACCAATATTGACTCGCGAACACCAACTTTTCCAAAATCATGCAAAAGAGCAGCGTATCGCAATTCACGAATCTGCTGTTCGTTATGCTTATGAGCGGCATGCTGTGGATTTGAGCTGCAATTGACAGCCTCCACCAAAGCGACACATAGATCCGCGACTCGAAAGGAATGCCCACTTGTTGTTGGATCGCGCTGTTCAATCGCCATGACAGACGCTTTTACAAATCCATCAAACAATTTTTGAATGTCGTTATAGAGTATGGCGTTTTCAATCGCCACGCCCGCTTGCCCGGCAAGCGATTGCAGCAGGAGAACTGTCTCCTTATCAAATGACAGGATTTGATTTTCGATGTTTTGATCATTGCTGAGCCGAACAGTCCGGCTTGTTTTTCGGTTTATAAACTGCAGCACGGCGATAACAGATTTCTTCCTATTCATGACCGGAAGCGTCAGCATGCTGACTGTCCGGTATCCCGCGTTGATATCAAAAGTCCGATTGAATTGATACAAAGCGTTTTCAGGAATGTTATATGCATCGCTGATATTTAATGCCACCTTTGTCAGCGCGACATATCCCGAAATTGAACCACTATCCAATGGGAAACTGTTCTCTTGAAATGGAAAATCAATCGAATCATTTTGGGTAAGTTTGAACGTCATCTGCTGACCATCATTGCTGATCAAAAACAGGGATGCCGCATCGCAGTTGGAAATGTTCTGGCCCTCTGAAAGAATTTTGCGCAGCAGGGTAGCCAGATCATTTTCAGCGGCCAAGGCGATTCCAACGCTGGC
>JBBSPQ010000390.1:0-3597 GCA_038258585.1 Pseudomonadales bacterium | reverse complement strand
CAGTCAGAGTTATCACGATGGCACACGGCGGATGCGAGCACCCAGCAGTTGCAGTTTTTCTTCAATGCACTCGTAGCCACGATCAATGTGGTAAATGCGATCGACGATCGTTTCATTCTCAGATACCAGACCAGCAATAATCAGGCTGGCCGACGCTCTCAGGTCAGTCGCCATTACTGGTGCACCTTTCAATGACTGCACGCCATTGACGATCACAGTGTTGCCTTCCACGTGCATGGAAGCGCCCATGCGGTTCATTTCATGTACGTGCATAAAACGGTTCTCGAACACGGTCTCCGTGATGGAACCAGTTCCTGAGGCAATCGCGTTCAACGCCGTAAACTGCGCTTGCATGTCTGTCGGGAAAGCGGGATACGGAGCAGTACGCAACGACACCGAGCGTGGTCGTTTGCCATGCATGTCGAGTTCAATCCAGTTGTCTCCGACCTTGATGTCGGCCCCAGCTTCTGTCAGCTTGCTCAGCACAGCCTCGAGAATGTCAGGACGCGTGTCTTTAACTTTAATTCTGCCTCGAGTTGCCGCTGCTGCAATCAGGTAAGTGCCGGTTTCAATGCGATCAGGCATAACGGAATAGCTGCAACCATGCAGACTTGACTTGCCGTTGATCACGATAGTGTCCGTTCCCTGTCCATGAATTTCGGCACCCATAGCAATAAGGCAATTTGCCAGATCAACCACTTCCGGCTCACGAGCAGCGTTCTCGATGATTGTTTGTCCATCCGCAAGCGTCGCGGCCATCATCACGTTCTCTGTCCCGGTCACGGTACAAAGATCCATGAATATATGCGCTCCTTTCAGCCTGCCATCAACGGAAGCCCTGATGTAACCGTCTTCCACCACAATAGTGGCACCCATTTTCTCGAGCGCGCTAATGTGCAGATTGACGGGACGACTGCCGATGGCGCAGCCACCAGGCAATGCCACTTCGGCTTGTCCGAAGTGGGCCAGCAGAGGACCGAGCACCAGAATGGAGGCACGCATGGTTTTGACGAGGTCATAGGGAGCACTGAAATGCTTGATGGAAGCGCTGCTTATCTCAACATTAAGTTTCTCGTCCACTACCGGCTCTACACCCATGCAGCCCAGCAGTTCCAACATGGTAGTAATGTCGTAGAGGTGCGGCAGGTTGCAGATCTGCACGGTTTCGTCAGTCAGTAGCGTTGCCGCAAGAATAGGCAATGCCGAATTCTTGGCACCAGCGATACGGATCTCACCGTTAAGGCTGATACCGCCTTGAATTAGAAGCTTATCCATTAATTTCTCAGTCTATTGATGGCGAGTATCAGGCAGTTGCTGCCCTTTCCTCTGAAGTCATAAGGCGCATGCTGACGGCATGAATCGCCCCCGTAGCAATGTGTGTATTGAGTATCTGATAGATCTTTTGCTGTCTTTTCACCGCATTGAGGCCAGCAAAGATGGCCCCTACTGCAAATACCTGATACTTGCCGCCTTCGCCCTGCACGACAATCTCGCAGTCCGGCAGTTCAGCGTCCAGCAGCTGTTGAATTTGAGTTGAATCGATTGCCATTTAAATATCCTGTCGCGTTAACGCTATTGCCAGTTATCAATCACTTGATCGATATCGTTGCCATAACGATTCATCAAGGCGGAGAACTGGGTGAAATACTGACGCCGCAGATTGATGCCTCCGAGAAACAGATTCTTCAGCTTCCATTCTCTGTTCTCGTTGAGAAACAGTGCGTACTGAAGTTCGATCTTCGTGTTGTTGGACGTTATCTGCATGCGCACGTTGGTATTGAGCTCGGGATCGGGCGAGGGCTGACCCGCCGGGAGGAATACGAGCTTCTCGCCGTTGTAGCCAACGAGTGCAGCGCCGTAAAAGCGAGTCAGAGTCGCCTTTAACTTCTCACCGAATCGGCTGATTTGCTCTGGAGTCGCCTGCTCTCCGTACTGAGCCATCACACCCACCGCAACCTCGTCAAAATCGACAAACGAGGACAGCGACGCTTCAATCGCGCCAAAATATTTGTCTTTATCTGAGGCGAAGTAAGATTTTACTTCTTCCACAGTCTTGAGAAGTGAATTGACTGACTGCTCTGCAGACTCGACCGCCGTCATTTCAGCTGCAAACAGGGCAACCGGTGCCAGAATGGCAACCGCGATTCCTACAATAACGCTCTTGATCGAACTCACTTATCTCTCTCCTTTGTTTCAGCAGTTGCAAAGCACACCGCCCGAATGCTTACCGGTCTGGCAAAAGCTTAACTGCTTCTGTAGGACTGCTCCAGCCCGGAAAATCCTTCACTTTCCGATCCTGCGACGCAGTTTACATCAAACAGGAGCGGCAATAAATTACTACTTGCAAACAATAATAAACCCCCGTCTAATTATGCCCCTTCTCATTTTTTTCTACCTGACAAGACCGATTTATGTGGTTAGACGTTGTCATCGTAACACTAGGATTCGCCGGCCTTATCTGGGGAGCAGACAAGTTTGTTACCGGGGCGTCTGCCGTCGCTCTCAATTTCGGTGTCGCCCCCCTGCTTGTTGGCCTGACTATTGTGGCATTTGGCACATCGGCACCCGAGTTTTTTTCTTCCGCCGTGGCGGCATCTCAAGGCGAGCCAATGCTAGCTGTTGGCAACGCCATAGGGTCCAACATTTTCAACATTGGAGTGGCACTCGGCGTCGCAGCCATCGTGCGACCCATTCTGCCACCCGTCACATTACTTAGACAGGAGTTACCCGCTTTGTTGCTGGTCACAGTCGTCACTGGCGTGCTGTTTTTTGATCGCTATCTGGGACTACTCGACAGTCTCGTATTGGTCGCATTGATTATTATCCTAGGCGTTAAACTTTACCGGCGAGAAGCACGCAGAATTGCCTCTGAAAAGGTTGCTGAAGCGCAAGCCACAACTGAAACGGAATTAAAACTCGACACCCCAAAAATAACTACGTGGGCTGCCTGCTTCTCTCTTTTTTTCGGCCTCGTACTGTTAGTGGCAGGAGCGGAAGCACTGGTCAGCGGCGCTAGCTCCATTGCCGCATACATGGGAGTATCGTCAGCAATTATCGGTCTCACAATGGTGGCACTTGGCACCAGCCTTCCTGAGCTTGCTGCATCAGTGACGTCTGTGCTTCGAGGTCATCATGACATGGCAATTGGCAACATTGTCGGTTCAAATATGCTCAACCTTCTTGTCGTCCTTCCGTTCCCAGGCTTGCTTGCAGCGGGAGCAATCGACAACGAACTATTTTCGCGCGACTATGCAACAATGCTTTTGATGACCTGCGCGCTCGCGGCAATATGTTTCTTGACCATAAAGTCAGGAAAACCAATTGGAAGAATTTACGGACTGACATTCCTTGCCATGTATGGATGTTGGTTTTTCACCATATATCAACAGATCTAAACACACACATATCCTAAATGACGAATAAAGACACTTTTATAACAAGCGCTAAACGCACGATAGCGATAGAGCACAACGCCATCGGAGAGCTTGGCAACCGAATTGACCAGACTTTCACCCATGCCTGCGAAATCATGCTCGCCTGCACTGGCAGAATAATTGTTATGGGAATGGGCAAATCCGGCCATATTGCGCGAAAGAT
>JBBSPQ010000389.1:0-3601 GCA_038258585.1 Pseudomonadales bacterium | reverse complement strand
ATTGAACAGAATGCTCAGTGAAATCTTCGGACAAACCCGAGACGAAGACGACAAGCTGCAGCAGATTCGTGACGTGATTGTGGAACTGAAAGAGCAGGCTGGCGTTTTGGAATTGACCCCGGAACTGCTCAGCCGATGGCTGACGGATAATCTGAGTTCTCGTGCCGCAAACAGTCGTTTCTTTACTGGTGGGGTCACGTTCTGCGGCATGCGTCCTATGCGCAGTCTGCCGTTTCGAGTCATTTGCCTATTAGGCATGAATGATCAGGCATTTCCGCGGCGGGAAAATCCGGTGGCATTCGATGCTATGGCGCAGTGCTGGCGCGCTGGCGATCCTCGCAAGGGTGATGAGGACCGCTATCTGTTTCTTGAAACACTGCTCTGTGCCCGTGAAAAAATCTATTTCAGCTACACCGGGCGAAGTCTGAAAGACAATACGCCATGTCAGCCCTCGGTGCTGTTGCAGGAATTGCTCGATTTCATTGCTGAACGCTATCAATTGAAGAGTGAACTGGTCACTCGTGTTTACCCGATGCAGCCTTTCAGCTGGCGTAACTATGATGTGGAGAAATCAAATTCAGAGTTGAGCAGCTTTGATTCATGGTGGTGCAACGTAGCGCAGGAGATTAGGAATAATCGCGCGGGAGACACATCCCGGGAAGACACTAATTGGCCGACGACACCTTTGCTAATGCCTGATGAGTTGCCCGCTTCCATGGAGCTCGGACGACTCATTCGTTTTCTGCAACACCCGGTGAAATTCTTCTTTAACACTCGCCTGCGAATGTTCATCAACGAATCTTCGGAGAGCGATGATGAAGAAGTCTTCTCGCTCGATGGCTTGCAGTCTTGGAAGATTCGCGATGAGCTATTGGCGACACTCCTACAGTCGCCCGCTAACAAACCGACAAGTTCGATGATGCAGTTGCTTGATGCCCGGGGTCAGCTTCCGCATGGAGCATTGGCGACCACCGCCTACGAGGAAGTTGACGCCAATGCACAGAACCTGTTGGATCAGTTGCAACCTTATCAAGGGCTGTTGGCGCTGCAAAAGTTTGTTGATTTGCTTTTAGAACCTAGCCCTCAAATAAAAGGGAGTCGCGTGAATGGTCAGATCAGCTCGTACTATCCAGGTCTTGGCTTGCTGCATTACACGCCGTCGTCGCTCAAGGGTAAAACGCTGCTGCGTGCTTGGGTGGAGCATCTGGCGCTATGTGCAAGCGGTGCCTTGACGCAGAATGAAACCACGCGACTGATTTGTCGGGACGCGACACTTAATTTCAGCCTGCTTGGGTCCGAGGAAGCGCTCGCGCAGTTACGTCTCTATCATGATCTCTATCAGCAAGGGATACTTCGTCCTTTGCCTATTTTCCCAGATTCTTCATTCGCGCTGGCTCAGACCGAGGACATTAGCAAAGGCATGAGTGCGGCATACAAAAAGTGGGATGGCGACGATTTTAGAAACATTAAGGGCGATCGTGACGAGGCGTATATACGGCTGGTGATGCGTGATTGTCACAACGATCCATTGCAGGGAGAGGAGTTCAACGAATTGGCCCATTCTCTGTACGATCTTGCGCTACAGAGTCAGGTGGCGGAATGACATATTCGATGCAAGCACCTGTTGTTCTAAGCGCAGAACAGACGCTGCAGATACCTTTGTCTGGGGTAAAACTCATCGAGGCAAGCGCCGGCACGGGTAAGACTTATGCTATCGGCAATCTCTATCTTCGATTGGTGCTGGCGGGCAGGAAAGTCAGTGAGATTCTGGTGGTCACCTTTACTAATGCAGCCACCGAAGAATTGCGAGGCCGCATACGATCTCGCTTGCATGAAGCTGTTCAACTGCTGGAAATAATTTCCTCAAACACCGGCGACGAACCTCCTGTTACTAAAGATGTATTTCTCTCTTTGCTGTCAGCAGATCTCAAGTCTCGCACCGACGATTTGCCGCATCTGATTGCACGTCTGCGCCTAGCCGTCCGGACAATGGATGAGGCATCAATCTATACCATTCACGGTTTTTGCCAGCGGGCATTGACTGATCAGGCCTTCAACAGCGGACAGGCTTTCGATCTGGAGCTGATCAGTGACGACGACCCGCTATGGCAGGATGCGCTCAAGGACTGGTGGCGCCGATCCGCTTACGAACTTGGCACTGATGAGCTGGCGCTGTTCAAAGACAGTTTGGGTTCGCTTGCTACGTTGTTGCAACTGCAACGTCCGTTACGCAACCACTATGACAAGACATTCCTACCAGTAGTGAACGAGACGACAGCCTCGCTTTACGAGAGGTGGGGTGGCATGCGCTTGTCGTTGAAAACGCTTGCTCAAATTTGGATGCCGCGTCGGGAAGCTTTGACGACAGCACTCTTGGAGTCAGCAGCGCTGAGTCGAACAAAGACGAATGGTTATAAACCAGAAGATCTGCTGGTGGCTTTCGATGTCATCGATAGTTACTTTTCTTCAGAAGATCTTCTGGCGGTGCCAGGAGAATTGCAGTTGCTCTGTGCCGGCAATCTTCGCACCAACAACAAGGCCTCAAAACTGGGCAGTGATCCTCAGTTGCAGGACGAGTTCTTTATCGAGTGTCAAACGGTGATGGAAGCTATTGCTGAAACTCAGCATCGGTTTCGTATCGCCGCACTTCTTGATGCCACGAGTTTCGCAGAACAACAGATTGATAAAATAAAAACCACGAGTCAGACGATTTCATTTAACGATCAACTGACCCGTCTGCTCATTGCGTTGCAAGGGGAAACCGGACAGGCGCTGGCCATTGCATTACGAAAATCATTTCCGGTGGCAATGATTGACGAGTTTCAAGATACCGATCTGGTTCAGTATGGAATCTTTCGTTTGCTCTATCTGCAATCGGATGTGGATTCGTCGCAGAGCAAGCCCCAAGGTTTAATAATGATTGGCGATCCCAAACAGGCGATCTACAGCTTCCGTGGCGGCGATATTTTTGCCTATGCTGAAGCCCGACACGATGCCGGCGAAAATTTGTACACGCTGGATACCAATTGGCGTTCGGTGCCGAGCTTGATCAAAGCGGTCAACACAGTTTTCAGTCAACGAAAAACCCCTTTTGTTTATTCCGAGGCCATCGATTTTCAACCCGTAAAGGCCGCTGAAAAAGACCATGCGCCGCTTCGCGAGCACAATGAGGTCGTAGCACCGATGACTCTGTGGCGGATTCCGTTAGGTGATGATGGAAAGCCCCACGGCAAAGCGTTAACGGACGAAATGATTGCCGACGCTGTGGCCAATGAAATTGCCAGACTCGTCATTGCCGGGCGATCAGGAAAAGCCGCGTTGGGACAAGATGATCTTCTCCCCGGTGACATCGCGATACTGGTTCGCACCAATTTCGAAGGAATGCGTGTGCGTGAAGCGCTGGCCGTACGCGGAATCAGTGCAGTCTCTGTAGGCAAGGACAAAGTGTTCCAGTGTGCCGAGGCAAGAGCGTTGGAACTGCTGCTGTCGGCGGTGGAACACTACAGTGATCGCAACACACTGCGGGTGGCGTTGAGTAGTGATCTGCTCGGTTTGAACTATCGCCAGATCGCAGAGAGTGTCGATGATCTGCCGCGTTGGT
>JBBSPQ010000388.1:0-3607 GCA_038258585.1 Pseudomonadales bacterium | reverse complement strand
CATGTACGCCTCCAAACGCCAGTGTTGAGGATCTGCGACTTGGACTGATCTGATATGACCCTGAGCCCCCCAAGGATGGGTTCACGGCGCGTCATAGCGGAACATGTTCGAGTCGCAGAGCCGGGGTCCAGTCAGATCATCTGAAGCTTCCAATTGCCTCGTTTGAAGTATGCAATACCAACAATACCAGTCAAAATTTCTGCAACAAAGATCGACCAAAACACACCGTGCGGCCCCATTCCAGCCTGCATCGCTAGCCAGTAGGCCAACGGAATCTGCACGACCCAGTAGCAGAAAATATTGATCCACGTTGGCGTCATGGTGTCACCTGCCCCATTAAAGGCCTGCACCGTTACCATGCCAATTGCCATAAAACCAAAACTGAAACTCATGATACGTAAGGCATCCACGCCATAGCCCACCGCATTCACTTCCTGCGTGAAGACATGCATGATGCTCTGTGGAACCGCGATCAAAATCACGGCGACAGAGATCATGTACCAGACGTTATATTTTCCTACTTGCCAAACGGTACGTTCGGCTCGTTCCGGTTTTGCTGCGCCTAGATTTTGCCCTACGAGCGTTGCGACTGCATTACTCAATCCCCAAGCGGGCAGGATCACAAACAACATGATTCTGACCGCTATGGTGTAACCGGCAATCGCGTCGCTGCCGAAGACGGACATCAATCGCATCAGGAAAACCCAGCTCGCCGTGGCTATCAGAAATTGCGCAATCCCGCCCACGGAAACTCTGAATAACGCCAGAATGACCGAGAATTTCACTACCATATCCTTGAGTCCGAGCTGGATGCGCCGGTTGTTGGCACACAGGTAATACAGCTGATAGAGCACGCCCACGCCGCGACCGATATTGGTGGCGACCGCAGCGCCGGTCACCCCAAGTTCAGGAAACGGGCCCACGCCATATATCAGACAAGGGTCAAGAACGATGTTAATGCCGTTGGCAAGAAGCAACGATCGCATTGCAATACTGGCATCCCCCGCGCCGCGAAAGATTGCATTGTTGAGAAACAAGAACAGGAAGGTAAAGGAACCGCTGAGCATGATCTGAGTATAGTTGCCCCCCATCTCGATGACCGCCTGCTCTGCACCCATCAACGCGAGGATTTTCTCCGCGTAGAAAAATCCCGTAACGCCAACGAAGACAGACACAAAGATACCCATCCACAGTGCCTGCCCCGCTGCAAATGAAGCGGCGGCGTGGTTATTTTCGCCCATGCGGCGCGCCACCATTGCGGTAGTGCCCATGGAAAGACCAATCGCTACTGCGTATAACAGAGAAATAATCGACTCGGTCAACCCAACGGTCGCAACGGCTTCCGCACCGAGACCCGCGACAAAGAAAATATCGACGATGGCAAAGATCGATTCCATCGCCATTTCCAGAATCATAGGAACAGCGAGCAGAAACGTTGCCTTCGCAATCGAGCCTTCGGTGTAGTTAATTGTAGAACTGCCCGCGAGGGCCTGTTTGAAAAGGCTGAAACCAGCCAGAAGTCTTTTAACGGTCATGATGTATCCAGAATTTCGTAGTCTGCAGTTGGGTGTTTCGGATCAAACTGAGATCACCATGACAACCAGTGCCTAAAAGATTAGGACGTTGATAAATCCGGCGGACAGATGATGCACGTACAAACGAAAGGACTTCTGGATTTCGGGGCAGATCGCGCAATCGCTAATGCGATTCCTGCATGGTGGCGACGCTGGGCTCTGAACGGAAAGTTCGGGGCATTGAATCCGGAGTCCCTAAAGGGCTGCTATATCCATTGGGCGTTGCTCCTGCTACAGGGTGTAGACAAAATTAGGAGCGGAGATTGTAGGCCTGAGGCCCATCGCAGTCAACTCACGGGGAACCGAGCTGCAGCATAACCAACCAAAATGCTGCGGCAAAAACAAGCGTAGATGGTGGTAGAACCTATCGGCAAAAAGGTATCCTGTCCCCTTATATTAACGATGTGAATCTCCATGAACCACAGTCACAACAACAGCCATGCACACAGTCATGGCACTAGCACTTTTACCAATGCCTTTGCCATAGGCGTGGCGCTCAACGTCGCGTTCGTCGTTATTGAAGCGAGCTATGGCGTGCTGGTAGATTCAGTGGCACTGGTTGCCGACGCCGGACATAACCTCAGCGACGTGGTCAGCCTGTTGCTAGCGTGGGGCGCCAGCATTCTTGCCACAAAAGCAGCAACAGACAAACGGACTTACGGATTTCGCAAAGCGACTGTGCTCGCCTCGTTAAGCAGCGCGGTCCTCCTATTAGTGGCGCTCGGAGCCATTGCTTGGGAATCGGCACAACGATTCGCTAACCCACAACCTGTCGTCGGCACCACCATCATCGTAGTAGCAGGGATAGGCGTGGTGGTGAATACCATCAGTGCGTTGTTGTTCATGCGTGGACAGAAACATGATCTGAATATACGCGGCGCCTTCCTTCATATGGCGGTGGACGCGGGCGTATCGCTTGGAGTTGTGATTGCTGGCGTCGCTATTCTTTACACTGGCTGGTTGTGGATAGACCCGGCAATCAGCCTGTTGATTGTTGCCATTGTTCTGATTGGCACCTGGGGATTGCTGCGCGACTCGTTCAATTACGCAATGGATGTGGCACCAGAAAATATTGACGTTGCTGGTATCAGAGCATACTTCCTGAGTTTCGAACACGTGAATCGAGTGCATGACCTTCATGTCTGGCCACTCAGCACAACCGAGACGGCGTTAACAGTTCACATCGTCGTGAATGCAGGGTCCGTGGACAATAATTTTCTAGGCACCCTGCAACAGCATCTACACGATAATTTCAACATTGAGCATTCAACAATTCAAATTGAATCTTCCAGCGACGGTGGCCCCTGTCGACTGGACAAAAATATCTGTATGTAAAATAGTGTTCAAGAAATGACGCTGATGACATGAACTCTTCACTTTTAAAGGACAATGAATGACCGACTTAATTTCGATGGATCGTCTCCGCTTCCTGCTCAGAAGATTGCATGAACGCCTGTGGGTGAAGCCGCTCGCTATCTGCATTCTGTCAATTTTCGGTGCGTTTGTTGCCAGATTCGCCGATGGCACAGGATTACGTGAATTTGTCCCGGAGATCAGCGCCGAATCGGTAGAGACCCTGTTGTCTGTCATGGCATCTGCAATGATGGTCATTGCTACCCTTGCCGTTGCTTCGATGGTATCGGCCTATGCATCGGCGAGTAGTGGCGCCACACCTCGCGCCTTCACGCTGGTAGTCGCCGACGACGTCTCTCAGAACGCGTTGTCGACTTTCATTGGCGCCTTCATTTTCAGTATCGTGGCACTGATAGCCATCAAGAACCAGTTTTTCGATGTCGCCGGCCGCTTCACGCTGTTTGCGCTTACGCTACTGGTTTTCGCCATCGTCATCGTGACATTTGTGCGTTGGGTGGATTGCATAGCCAGACTCGGACGTATGGGAACCACGATTACCTCTGTAGAAAACGCAACAGCAGCGGCGATGAAGCACCGCTTGAATGCGCCAACGCTCAATGGCATCAAGATCAATCCTGGAGAGGTCTCTGGGCATCCCATATTCGCGGATAAAGTTGGTT
>JBBSPQ010000387.1:0-3608 GCA_038258585.1 Pseudomonadales bacterium | reverse complement strand
GCATCGCCGACGAGTGCCACGGCGTTGCGCTCCGGATGACCCTGCAGCGCATCACCCCGCGCCATGCCGACCGCGGTCGAGATCGCCGTACCAGCATGCCCGACCGCGAACAGGTCATAAGGCGATTCTTCCGGCGCTGGAAGCGGTGTCGTCACGCTATCCTTTCACCCGAGTCCGCATTCTGGAAACCTCACTTTCCGGCACGGAGGAAGCACTGATCGACAAAAAAGCCGACATCGTGATTGGCCCCAAGGTGCCTATCGGGTTTTCCGGCTCACCGCTGAAGCAGATCCGTATGATTCCGGTGGCTCATCCGGACCATCCGCTGTTTCACCGCGATGTCGAAGCGCTGCGCAAGACCTGTGAAGAGGCAGGCGCGAAGCAAGATCCGTTGGGCGACCCGGACGGCATCAACGAATTTGAACTGAAGGCATTTCGTCAGATCGTGTTACGAGACAGCGGTCAGAAGCGGGCGCAGGACGCAGGCTGGTTAGGCTCGGAGCAGCGCTGGACAGTCAGCCATTTCGCCAGCAGCCTTAAGATTTTGCGGGCCGGACTGGCGTTTGCGTTTCTCCCCATGGACTGGGTAGAAGAAGACTTGCGGGAAGGACACCTGAAGCTGTTACCACTGGAGATGGGTGCAGAACGTATCATTCAGCTATATCTGATGCTGGCCTCAAAAGAAGCGGCAGGGCCGGCAACCCGATTGCTGGCCACTACGCTGGCTTCGTGCTGCGATCAGCAGAACCGCAAGTCAGATCCGCCTGCATAGAGTGACCACATGAAGACCAGCAATTGAAAAGCATTGAAGAAATTAGGCAACTTCAGCGAAAACGATCGCTTCAGCCTTCCTGCAACGCTTTCTTACGATACTCGGTTGGCGTGACACCCTTCATCTGCCGAAAGGCATTGTTGAATGGCGTGATGGACTGATAACCCACGGTCAACGCGATGGTGAGCACTGGCAAGTGACGTTGTGTGCGATCAGAGAGCATGCGTCCCGCATCATCAATTCGGTATTCGTGCAGCAGAGCGTTGAAGTTGCGGTAACCCAGATGCTTGTTGATCAAGGCTCGCAGGCGGTACTCGGGCAAATCCAGCTTGGTGGCGAGATGGGCAATAGTCAAACCGTGCTCGCGGTAAATCCTGTCTTCTTGAAACACCTTGTTGAACCGCTTCACTTCCGCCTCCAACGCATCTTCCGTATGGAGCGTTGGCGCAGGGACAAACGGCGTCACCTTACGAATGACATGCCCCAGCGTGACGTAATCAAATTTGAGCATGACTACCACCATGGTGAAGCAGATCAAGGCAATGACGTACACAATCGCCGCATGCATCTCTGCATACAAGGGCGAATCACTGCTGATCAGATAGTTTTCAAGAAACACGATAACGAGCACAAGCCCGCCCTGAACACTGACGATGACCCATCGCAGTACCCGCCGGCTTTCCACCAGATCGCTGCTCCATCCTCTCGCAGTCCAGTACACCGCCAGCAACGCGAATGATAGTTGGATAAGGTCGGCGATCGGCCCCAACAGCAACTGTGCAAACGTACCATCGGCATCGACAGACAAGAACGGCGAAGGACGATAGGAGCGGTAATTCAAGTGCTCAAGCAGCAATTGAACGACCACCAGAATGATGAAAGGCACCGGCGCACGCTTGTCTTCCTGAAACAGGTAATAGCAGTACAGCATGAATATGCCTGGCGTAGCGTTGCTGCCAAGATTCAGCAAAGCCCCCCAATTGCTGGCATTAAGGCGAAAGATCGGGTCGATATAGGACAAGGTCATGCCATTGAGCACATAACATACGACTCCGCAGGCAAGCAGAAAGAAAAGCCGAGCGCTGATGTCTTTGGGATCAGTCTTGAGATAACCAACGGCAAGCAGTAGCACGGACACAATCGCGGCTATCTGTGCGGAAAAAAGCAGCAAGGCATGCTCCATCAAGTGCGTGTTCAGAATCCGGTTCTGAGGGCGCTGCCTCGGGGGCAGACAGGTCGCGAACCGTTCTATCCAGATCCAGATTCGCGTTTTAGGGATATATAAGCACAGTCCACGAGGCACCTCAATTGCTGGCCGCAAAATGCTCCACAGAAGCACTGATTCCTTCGACGGAATCCCAATGGGTTTCTGAGCAACGGGTCCTCCACGGCCAGATATCTTTGTCACCCGTTCTGGATACACGGAGGTATCTGGGCAACAGCCATTTGAATTGTGTGACGTTTAGGCACACTCTCGCTTTAAAGCCGACTAAGATCCTGAATTGGGAGCATGTGTCCTTATTAGGACTACGGTTTTCGCTTACGCTGCCGATTGAATAATGATCTAACTAAGGTAGAATCAGGCGCTCAGTTTACCGTCGGGTTCTCTCGCTATAGGAACTCGTCAATATATGGATTGCACGCACGCGATGTACCAAGACAACACCATCAACGGAGATGATTGTCCGGACTTCTCCGAAAGTCTTGGGTACTTCAATGGCAATCGCTTCGCGCCATACCGCGATTTCCGCATCATTTCCGCTTTCCAGCCAATCTACAGTATTGCGCATCGCCGCATCGTGGGGCTGGAAGGCCTGGCTCGTGGCGTCGACAAAGACAACAACATCATTCCTCCGTATCAGCTGTTCAATCTGTCGAAGAAGGAAGAAGAAATTTTCACTCTTGACCAGATATGTCAACTGGTGCATATAGAGAATTTCTACGCACTCGATCCTCCTAGCGCCTGGCTGTTTCTGAACGTCGATCCACAGACACTGAATAGAAAAGACAGCTACATTGAGTTCCTTTCTTATCTGCTGCGTGAGAAAAAATACCCAGCGAACCGCCTTGTCATTGAAGTGCTCGAGTCAACCATTGACGATGAGAAGGAACTCGAGAGCCACATTCAGGAATACAAGAAAATGGGCTTCCTGATTGCCATCGATGACTTCGGCGCGGGACAGTCAAACTTCGAACGCATCTGGCGCATCAAGCCTGACATTGTGAAACTCGATCGCAGCATGCTGCAAAAAGCAGGCACCGACCCCAGCGCTAAGAGCCTGATTAAGGGCATCACGAGTATGCTGCACAACTGCAAATGCATCGTGCTGGCCGAGGGCGTGGAAACAGAAAGCGAGGCTATTGCAGCAATGGATGGCGGCGTGGATCTGGTGCAAGGCTTCTACTTTGCAAAACCGTTTCTGCTGTCAGAATCCATCAACACACGGACTGGGTTGTGGAAGGAGCTCTATCACAGTTTCGACAACCTCACACAAAGCACGGCGGATCGACAACAAGCATTCCTCGATCCCTACATTGAGCTTTTTGCCAGGTCCACAATCGGCCCAAATAAGACAGAAACAATGGTGGAAATCTCGAAACACATGCTGCCAATGTGCGACACGATTCGTCTTTACCAGTTGGCGCTAGATGGCAGTCAGTGTTATTCAAACATCGACTCACCGACCATTGAGATACGCACCAAGGATCGTCTCCGCGCACTGGCGGACACTCAAGGTGCAAGCTGGAAGCGCCGCGACTATTTCTTAAATGCCGTTAGAAGTCCTGGCACCATTCAGATTACTAAACCTTATTTCTCGATATCTGATGGGACATT
>JBBSPQ010000386.1:0-3626 GCA_038258585.1 Pseudomonadales bacterium | reverse complement strand
TCAAGCACTATTGTGTTTCCAAAGCTTTCATTAGCACGCAAACAAGAAGCAGAAGAATCCATGTCACCAGTATCTGAGCCAAATTTTACGTTAGCAACAGAGCCAACGCTGTCGAAGTTCTCATTAGTCACGCGGCTCAAGTCAAAATTTGCAACGCTGAAATTCCCGGGCTTGGCCAAGCTCATACGCTCCTTTATCCTTTCAACGGTTGGAATCGCCGTGTTCCTGCTGCTGTGGCAGACCACAGCAAATCACATCGATACTTCTCTGGGACAATTTCCTGGCCCAGTGCAAGTTTGGACCCAAGTACAAAATCTCGCTGACGAGTACCAGCGCGAGGGTCAGCGAGAAGCTGATTTTTACGCCCGTCAGGAGACCCGCAACGCCGAGACGTTGGCAGAAAACCCTGACGCAGAAGTCAGAATACGTCCCTACACAGGCAGAGCCACTTTTATCGACCAGATTCAAACCAGCTTGGTGACAGTTGCAGCCGGTTTCCTGATAGCAATGGTGATAGCCATTCCTTTGGGCATCGTCTGCGGGCTAAGCGATGCAATTTATAGCGCAGTGAACCCGATCATTCAGATTTTCAAACCGGTGTCACCGCTTGCCTGGCTACCACTCGTCACCATGGTCGTTAGTGCGCTGTATGTGTCCGACAATCCAATGTTCGACAAATCTTTTATCACCTCCGCAGTGACGGTCGCCCTGTGCTGCCTGTGGCCCACTGTGATCAACACTACCGTGGGTGTCGCCAGCGTCGATAAAGATCTGGTGAACGTCAGTCGCGTTATTTGCCTGCCTACTCACATGCACATTCGCAAGATTGTGCTGCCGTCAGCGATTCCACTGATCTTCACTGGCATGAGACTTTCACTGGCCACTGGCTGGATGGTGTTAATCGCTGCAGAGATGCTGGCGCAAAATCCAGGTCTTGGTAAGTTCATCTGGGACGAATTCCAGAATGGAAGTTCCGATTCCCTGGGCAGAATCATGGTGGCAGTTTTGGTAATCGGTTTCATCGGGCTAATCCTCGACAAACTAATGCTGACCCTTCAACGCCGCATCAGCTGGGACAAACAGACGGTATTACGATAATCACCCTACCTGGTGAAAAATTTGGAGAACACAACATGCAGAACTATCTGGAAATCAGCAATGTCGGAATCGAATTCAATACCGAAAGCGGAAAATTCCGTGCCCTGCGCGACGTAAACTTGAAAATTGCCAAAGGCGAATTCATTTCCCTGATCGGGCATTCAGGATGCGGAAAATCCACCGTTTTGAACATTCTGGCAGGCCTTTATCAGGCTACCGAAGGCGGGGTGATACTGGACAGTAAAGAAGTGAATGCACCTAGTCCCGATCGCGCTGTTGTGTTTCAGAACCACGCGCTCCTGCCCTGGCTGACCGTATACGAAAACGTAGAGTTGGGTGTGAAGCAGGTTTTCAAAGGTCAGAAAAGCAAGACTGAAATGCAGGAATGGATAAACCACAACCTGAGTCTTGTTCATATCGACCACGCCAGCAATAAACTCCCGCATGAAATATCTGGAGGCATGAAACAGCGCGTAGGCATTGCTCGATGTCTGGCGATGCAGCCTAAAGTGTTGTTGATGGATGAGCCTTTTGGCGCGCTTGACGCGCTTACTCGTGCTCATTTACAGGATTCCCTGATGGAGATTCATGCCGAATTGGGTACCACTGTGGTCATGATTACTCACGACGTGGATGAAGCAGTATTGCTCTCAGATCGCATTGTAATGATGAGCAACGGGCCGGCTGCTACCATTGGAGAGATTCTTCCTGTCACTCTGGCACGCCCCCGTAACCGACTTGCACTGGCCGATGACCCGGAGTTTGTGCATGCCCGCCAGCAAGTCCTGCAATTCCTGTACGACAAACACAAATACCCAGATGCCAAGGCCGCGTAATTCATGACCCCGTGGAAGTAATGGTATAGTCTGCCCGGCTTGATCAGAGTCCCTCACTCGTACAGGAAACTTGATGACCGCGGACGTAACAGACGAAAAAGACACTACCTGCCCCTATTGCGGCGTGGGTTGTGGCGTTACTGCAAAAGTCATGAAGGGAGTCATCGTCGGTGTTCAGGGGGCGACCGCCCACCCTGCGAATCACGGTAAGTTATGCGTAAAAGGATCGGCACTGCACGAGACCATGGGTGAACAAGGTCGTCTTTTGCATCCGAAAATTGCGGGCATCCGCACGGACTGGAACAGCGCTCTGGATCACGTCGCTGCAAGCCTGCGCGACGTCATCGCAAAACACGGACCCGATTCGATCGCATTCTACTTGTCTGGGCAGTTACTAACAGAAGACTACTACGTCGCCAACAAACTCATGAAAGGGTTTATTGGCTCGGCCAACGTCGACACCAATTCCCGTCTGTGCATGGCCTCCGCCGTGGCCGGTTACAAACGCGCCTTCGGTTCCGACACAGTACCCTGCAGTTATGAAGATCTCGAATGCTGCGACCTTCTGGTCATGGTCGGTTCCAACGCCGCATGGACTCATCCAATTCTGTATCAACGCATCAGCGCGGCTAAAGACGCGCGCCCTGGTATGCGCATTGTGGTTATCGACCCCCGACGTACCGCTACCTGCGATATAGCCGATTTACACCTACAACTGCGACCCGGCAGCGATGGGTTTGTGTTCGCCGGGTTACTACGCTTCCTGAACGCCAGAAGAGTAATTGATCGCGATTTCATCGAGAACCATACTGAAGGTTTCGATGAGTCTCTTGCCGCATGCAGTGAGTTCGACTTAGATACCGTAGCGGAGCGCAGCAGTCTTGATGCCGGAGCACTAGAACAGTTCTATCAATGGTTTGCGCGCACGGAAAAGAGCGTGAGTTTCTATTCACAAGGCATCAACCAATCTGCCACCGGCACCGACAAATGCAACGCCATCATCAATTGTCACCTCGCCACTGGCCGGATTGGACGGCCCGGAATGGGACCGTTCTCTATCACCGGCCAACCGAATGCAATGGGCGGACGCGAAGTGGGTGGTCTGTCGAATCAACTGGCAGCTCATATGGATTTCACTGCCGAGAGTGTGTCGCGCGTGCAACGCTTCTGGAATGCAAAAAGAATGGCAACTGTCCCCGGCCTGAAAGCCGTTGAGATGTTCGATGCGATTGACCGCGGCGACATCAAGGCCGTATGGATCATGGCGACCAATCCTGTCGTCAGCCTACCCGCCTCCGAGCGAGTACGCGCGGCTTTGAACAAGTGCGAACTCGTCATCGTGTCCGACTGCATTGAGCACACCGATACCAATACCTGTGCCGACATCCTTCTGCCTGCCACCGGCTGGGGTGAAAAAGATGGCACTGTCACCAACTCCGAACGCAGAATATCCCGACAACGTCCGCTGGTTTCTGCGCTAGGAGAGGCAAAGCACGATTGGTGGATCATCTGCGAAGTAGCAAAGCGGCTTGGTTTCACAGAAGACTTCAACTACTCGAACGCTGCGTCCATTTTCAAGGAGCATGCCACGCTCTCCGGATTTGAGAACGACGGCACACGCGACTTTGATATCAGCGCATTGGCGACGCTGGACGAACAGAGCTACGATTCTTTGCAACCCGTGCACTGGCC
>JBBSPQ010000385.1:0-3645 GCA_038258585.1 Pseudomonadales bacterium | reverse complement strand
GAAAACGGTTTTTTTCAATTGCAATAACCTCACGACTGTATACTGCATCCTACAGAATTCATGTTTTGAAGGTGCTTTCTCTTTCCTAATCAGATTGACTTTGTACGGCACGTTAGACTTTCTCCGCATTCTGAAATCGTGTCACGGCATCAATTAGTTTCCAATTCCCTTATCATCTCGCTGGGACCAATCAATTCAATTCGCAGCAATTGTCCGGAAGTGTTTAGAGTGTATCTGACCACCATACCTACGTCGATTTTGTGCGAACCGATCTTATGATCGTTCAGAAAGACTTCAGTTACTTGATCAGAATATGGGAGCGCTCGACCAGAAATAACAATTGACCCATTGTCTTGATCAAGGCGTTCAATCGTACCTATTTGAACATCCTGTGAGAATGCCTCCTGTACTGACAGGGACATCAGCAAAAAAACGAGAAGACGCAACGCGACCTTACTTAATCTCTTATTATCCATGGTTCATTCTCTAGATTAGTCAGTTATTCCAACTGTCGCCAAGACTGTCGGCCGATAGCCGTAGTACCCGTATTCAGCTCCATTACATCAACGTCTCCGCTACTGCCACTGCCAAAGGCAAGATCGCGGTCACTATCTGACAGAATACTCAAGGTCGGAACAATTCCCACGTCGGACATACGACCAGAGGCGTTGGTATCCACTTGGTCAAACAATCCATCACCATTTAAATCAAAAGCGGGGTAGTTCAATGTACCACCATCCCGATAATCCACTTGCATGACAAAGCTGCTGCCACCAAAGTCACAAGGTTGCTGAGATGGTATTAGCGTATTAAAAATAATCCGACCATCACGCACAATGGCATTACTAACCTGTCGTTCACCGAAATTACTAGCGTTCGCGACGCCTTCCACACGAGCAGGCCGAAGGTTGATTTTCCATCCCATATCCGAGGCATAATCTACCTCGTTATCCGACATATCACGTAACTGATAGTCTGTGTCATCGGTGCCATCATCATTGGTATCAAAAGATTCCAAATATTGATTGTCTATTGTCTGAACGATCAGATCTGAACTGTCGAAGGCGGTGAGACTACTTAGGTTCTTGTCCCATATACCATAGAAAGCCTGAGTAGGTTGTGAAAAAGGGTCATTGTCTCCGGTTTCCAGATATTGCCCGGTGCCAAAAAAGACCATAAATCCGTCCTGCCCATCTGGGTGAAATGTGACCTGGGGCTGAGTTGTGATTGGCTGGTTCGTCTCAGTTGTAAACAAAGGTGTGGGATTGACGCCCGACTTATAGTCGCTGTCCCACATGGCGGCATTGGCGCTGCTGACGTCAAACTTCCATATATTGCCGCGCAGGTCGCCGGCGTAAATGATATCGACCACGTAATCGTCGTTGAAATCGATTAAAGCAGGCGTCGCTAATCCATTCGGAGTTCCGGCAGAACCCGAGTTTGTACTCAACTTGCGAATCAGTTCGCCTGTTTCCAGGTCTACGATGAACAGAACAGCTCGGCCTGTTGCACTGGCAGCGCCGTCGGCTTCCGAATTATTGTAACCATTGCCGAATACAGCGGCCCAACGCCCGTTGGCCATCTTAGCAATCTGCGGTTTACCGTAGGTATAACCTAAATCCGAGTCATCAGTATCGTTGAATTCCCAAAGAACAAGATCAGATGCATTCGCTTCATCAAATGTGGAAGGATCAGTGACATCCAAGGCAAAAATCGATTGCCCCCCTCCTCCGAGTCCACCCACTAGCACTGAACGCCAAAGACCAGTCACAACATCCCCTGGATCATCCATCGTGCTTAGGTATGCATCTACGATATTCGGCCCGCCATCGACGAAGTACTTATGGAGATAATCGGGTCGCGCCAGAGTCGCAATATTATTGAAAACTTTGCTTGGCATGTAGGCAATTTTTTCCTGACCCGTTTGTTCCGAGAACCCATGCAGCATCCCGTCGTTTGCACCAACGTACACAAGAGCATCTCGATTCTGATATGTTGTTTTAAAAGCCGCATAAGATTTTGGAGCTATACTCTCGGGATAACGAAATGACGGAGAGCCCACGAATCTTGGGTCGGAGTTAACAATATCGCCCAGTACACTGTTGCGCGTCCTAAACTGATATCCGATACCTTCGTTGCTGCGTTGTCCACGAAAATAATTCGTAATACCCTGTCCAAACGCCTGGTTTGCGGCGATGCGTGAAGTAGTGTTCGTGCTAGCTGAATATGGAGCATTAGTTAACAAACTGTTTATTTGCGAGGCAGACAAGTCCGTAAGTGCCGCCGGCGATTTGTAGCTGGCAGGCCATCGAAATGCGACCCCCTGGCCTTCAGGACTTCCGCCGGGGACTACATCTGCGCTGGGATTGAAAGTAATTATTTCACGTCCGGTATTGTAATTCTGACCGTCAATTACGTCGCCAGCATTCCAGTCTGGTACCGGGTTCACGATACCGTTGGCGTCGATAGCAAAAGCCAGGAGTTGACCGCTCCAGTCGGCACTGTCGAACCGAGCCTGAAATAAATGACTCCCGGCACTAAGAGTACCAGAGTTAGTAGCTACCGATGCGGAAGACCCTACCCTATCAGCAATATTTGCCAGCGCGTCTTGAATCGAACTTACCACCTGTTGCGGCGTCTGCGCCGCAACAAACAAGCCACGACTGTTATAAGCCGCATGCCATAGGTCATCGATTTTTTCAGGATCCGAATTGAATGGGTTACCCCAGTTGCTACTTTCTGCAAGAACTGGATTAGGCCAACCATCATTGTCTGTATCCACCTGCAACCCGTTGACACCAAATGCCACGGTGAACGTCACCATATGTTGTTTGCTGTTGCCATCAAGCAGGCTTGTGGGGACCTGATTTGCTAATGGACTGAGATCCTTGTTGTAGTAATAGTGGGCCACATCTGCAAGCGTTTTAGTTCGTGCATCACCATCCGAATGACCTATTGCATTGGCGGGGTCAGCACCGTTCCAGAAACCGTCAGTAAACAATACCGAGAAATTCTGCTGGCACGCCGAAATAATCGGATCAGTCATGCCTAAATCGTTATCCAGATATCGGCCTACTCTTTCAAGTCCACGTCTAAGAGGTGTCCCCATAGCGGGCCACTCGAAATCGTATAAATCCTCCAGCAGTGTCATGTTATGTGCAGAGTATTCCACATCGCCTGAAGGAGGCACTTGAACAAATAGCGACGCATACTGGTTAATTACACTCATGCCGAAACGAAAGCCAGGGGACGAGGAAATTACCGCGGCAATGGCGCCTTTAGTAACAAAGGAACGACGCCGGGAATACTGATACCAGTTTGCGATGTTCTGCTTTGTTTCAGCAAGGGTTCTTCCATACTGATCAACGGTCGTACCACTAATAGTTGTCGTTGCGCTCGTTGTTCCGAAACAACCAGAATAAGGTATTGTAGCTTCCGCGTGTGTCAGAGTGCAGTTGGTGTTCAATGTGTACATTCCGGCCGCAGACGCAGTTGTGAGTGCGCGTCTTGTCATGCTGGTTGAACCGACGGTGTGGGTAACGTGCGAGTCAAACAGATCAACCTTGCCGTTCGCGCCATCTGTTGAACTTCTGGGGCCGGTTGGTCTTGAACCTGAATAACCATGGTCATCAATCGCAACCTCAT
>JBBSPQ010000384.1:0-3662 GCA_038258585.1 Pseudomonadales bacterium | reverse complement strand
CGGAGGCCGCAAATTCAATGACCGATTCGAGCTGGAAGGAAGTATCACTCTTTACTACAACAATTCCGGCGATCGCGTAATATTCTCGCCCAATCTGTGGCTGACGGACTTCACGACTATCGATACCGCGACAGAGGAATGGCAGCTTCCAGTTCTACCCGGAATTTTGCAGCCCGCCAGTGATGCCACCACTTCACCAGCACAGAATTTCTTGAACGCAGCACCAGTGCAGGAATATTTTGTCAGCAGAATAATCCAGTTCAACCAGACCAGAGAAATGCGCAGCGACGAATTTCACTATCTCGATCATCCCGCAATGGGCGTGCTTGTTCAGATCACGCCCTATGTGGTTCCGCCGCTGCCAGTACCCGAAACCGAGTTGCCCGACCCCGCCCCTCAGCAGAATGGTGTATAGAGAGTCGAATCATAGGCGGCGATGGCTCTGTCCAATATCTGCATAACAGAATCGATTCCGGTATTCAGAACCTTCCAGATTGACTCCATCGTAATGATCTCATCACTCAAGCCAGCGGCCCAGTTGACCGAGATTGCGACACAGGCATAGGCAAGGCTCAGCTCTCGGGCCAACGCCGCTTCCGGCATTCCCGTCATGCCGATCATGTCACAGCCATCTCGACGCAGCCTCTCGACTTCTGCCGCTGTCTCCAACCGTGGTCCTTGCGTGCAGGCATATACGCCGTGCGGCCACAACTCAGTGTCTGACGCCTTTTCGATCAATAGCTGACGCAGACGCTCATCATAGGGAGAAGTAAAGTCAATGTGCGTTACTGCTCCTTCCTCGGCAAAAAAGGTATGTTCACGGCCCCAAGAATAGTCGATGATCTGTTCGGGTATTGCGATCTTTCCAGGTCCCATGTCGACGTGAATCCCCCCCACTGCATTGACGCCAATGACCGCTTGCACACCAATGTGCTGAAGCGCTCGGATATTCGCCCGATAATTAATTAGATGAGGAGGCACCTTATGTCCTTTACCGTGCCGTGGTAGAAAGACGACCTCCTTGCCGTGACGACGACCAACGAAAAGCTGTATTTCCTCGTCATTGAAAGGCGTGGCAATTTGTCGAACTGTAATTTCTTCGAGAAACCCGTCAAGAAATGCAGGATCGCTGAGTCCCGTACCACCTATGATGCCAATCATGTCGCTAACCTCTTTTGCCAATTCGTTTTCCAAGCGGCGGCCAGTATACTCGTAAGAAGTTAACCACAGGAATCATTCAGTGACTGCAACGACAACTCAGACCAACGGCCGCGTGATCAGCATAAGTAGTGGTAAAGGCGGCGTCGGAAAGACCAATATCAGCGTCAACCTTGCGATCGCACTGGTCACACGAGGGCATCGAGTCTGCGTTTTTGATGCTGACACGAGACTGGCGAACGTCAACATTCTCCTCAACATCCAGCCTAAATTTACGCTCGAACAGGTTTTGGACGGTCGGAAAAAAATTGAAGAAATTGTGGTGACCGGGCCGGGCAACATTGCAATTGTGCCTGCCGCATCCGGTATTGCAGAGTTTGCCAATCTATCGGTACAACATCAGCAGACCCTGCTCGATGCGCTGAGTGCGCTGGAACAGCAATACGATTATCTGATAATCGACACCGCAGCGGGCGTCAGCGAGAATGTGACCACATTTCTGGAGGCCGCCGAACACTGTCTGCTGGTTGTGACGCCGGAACCGACTTCATTGACAGATGCATTTGCGCTTATGAAAGTGTTAAAGCGACGTGGCTGCGAGAGTCACATCCACGTCCTTACCAATATGGTCGACAACTACCCCAACAGCGTCGACATTTTCAAACGTCTGTCTGCAGCGACCAAACGCTATCTGCAGACCGATCTTAGTTATCTTGGCTATATACCTCGCGACGACTATGTCCGTATGTCCGTGCAAAGACAGATACCTGTAACCATTGGCTTTCCCTCCTCGCAAGCAAGCTATCGTTTCCAGGCGCTGGCAGAAAGTATTGAAGGCATCTATCGCTCACAACCAGCAAGACGCACGTTCAGTCTTTTCTGGCGCAAGATATTGCAACGCAATCTCCACAATGACCCTGGCCCAATTACTGTAGCAGTTACAGTACCATTGGTCGAAACAATGCCGGTTGTAATGGCAAGCGCTTCGGGCTCGGCTGCCGTTCCCGCAAAAAAAATTCGCTATCCAAAAACATGGATCGTCAAAATGCAGCAGAACCTTGTACAACTGGTGCGCTCGCGAACGCTGTCTCCAGCCAGCATGAAAAGCCTGCTTACGTCGGTAATAACACAAGTAAATCGCTATTACCCAGAAATAAACTTGCTGGATATTCAAGGCCAGCACAACACGAAAAAAGAGGGTAATAACGCTGATGTTGAGTGATCTGATTGACGCATACGAGAGTCGTCTGCAGAGCTATTACTTCCTGCAAAACAAACTGGAGCAGGAGCTTTTATTTACTCACGACCCCGCATTCGTGCAATTCTGCGAATGCGAAACCAAAAGGCTAATGGACTTGATTCAGCTGTGTGAACAGGTGCTGTCTGATCTCAATAGTCTGACACTGGACGGTCGTCCGATTGTCGAATCTGTCATCGAATCGGTCGTCAAACCCAAGCCTGATGACATAAAAAAAGCCGAAGGTGAGTAGCCCACCCTCGACATTCAGAGGGGTTCCAAGCACCCCATTCACAGTAAAATGTGCCCTCGAAAATCAAAGGAAGACATTAAGTGAGCCTTGCTACAAGATTTAGCACCTTTCTCTGGCAAAAGAACCTGCTCCCGACTCGTTTCGCACGCGTTGTTTACAAACGACTTTCCAAAGCAGGCAGTGCGCCTGACCATCCGTTTACAACAGATTTCTTTGGCATTCGTTACCAAGGGAATTTGCGCAATAACATCGATTTCAATATTTACTATTACGGCGCCTTCGAGAAACCACTCTTGTATTTTCTGCGCGACACAATGCAAAGTCTAGCGCCGATAAATCCTCTCTTTGTCGATATCGGTGCCAACGTTGGTCAACACTCTCTGTTCATGGCGAGCCTTGGCTGTCAGGTACATTCTTTCGAACCTTTCATCACCGTGCGCGAGCGCCTGCAATTGCAAATCGACAGCAATCAGTTATCCAACATCAAAGTGCACCCGCTTGGATTGAGCAACGAGAACAACAAACTTCCTTTTTTCGCGCCAACAGGACGAAATGCGGGAATTGGCTCCTTTGACGCCAGCACGACTAGCAAGGGTAATGTCAGTATCGGTGAACTTGAAATAGTAAAAGGCGACGACTATCTGCAAAAACAGAGCATCAGCAATATCGATTTGATCAAGATGGACGTGGAAGGATTCGAAAAACCGGCGCTGGATGGTCTGCAAGAAACACTTCGGCAATCGCGACCGGTGTTAGTCTGTGAGATCACCTACGGAAAATCGCTTTCGTTTACTTCAATAGAAGAGTTGTTGAACTATCTACCTGAAGATTACGCGCTTTTCACCTTTGATAAACGCAAGAGTGACGGTAGCAAAGCAAGAAGACGAGATGCGAAGAGTCGGCATTCCGGTTTTTATCGAATTATCCCTTACACGGGTGTGTTGCAAAGCGGTCAGGACGATGTCATCGCATGTCCACGAGAAAAACTTGAGAAATTGCCGCGCGGGAATTGTT
>JBBSPQ010000383.1:0-3668 GCA_038258585.1 Pseudomonadales bacterium | reverse complement strand
TACTTCGAAGGGCGTGCGGACTTTGCTTTCGCACAGCAGAGCAGCGTGCTCAAGTGCCTGACGGACTGTCAACTGAGGATGCAGGCTTGGACTATCGAAGATACCGACAATTTTACCCCGCCCGCGATGCAATGCGTCAGGACGCAGACCGAGTACGCGAACGTCACCGCTATTGAACGATCGCATGCCCAGCAGACATTCCAGGGTTGTAGTTTTGCCCGAACCGTTAAGGCCCACCAACCCATGCACCGCGCCAGCGGTCACTTCGAGATTCAGTTTTTTCAGAACCTCGAATTGACCATACTTCTTGCTCAGCTCTTTAACTACCAGTGGAGCACTGGTCACATTGTTCGATGTACTCAACGGTTCCTTCCTGTTCTTCAGCAAGTTATTTTACAAGTCGTGCCTCGTGCGATTCTAAACTTGCTCTGCAGTTTACTCGACAAACAAGTCGTCGACCTGAAGTTGCGTCACCTTGCCAAATTCTGCCAGCTCGTCGGCATCAATGCGGGACACATCTCCCACAATTGAAATCAATTTGGGCCTATTGGCGACATCGGTCTGCTGGAAGTTAAGCATGTCTTCGAGAGTTTGCGTCTGCAATGTAGCAAATCTTTCCGGCCTTGGGTCTCCAGCGAGACCCAGACGCTCCCATGATCGAGCAGTGCCAACAACTTGTCGGAAGCCTACGGTCGATGTGCGATAACGGTTGAGCATTGAGCTCTTCGCTTCGTTATAGCGCTCCTGCGAGACAGGCATGTTGTCAAACAGATCAAGAAAGGCAGAAAGTGCTTCGACGGTTTTGTCATTCTGCGAACTTATGGCGCCCAGCATGAGATTCTCCGAGTTCAAGCGCCCGCCTTGGGAATACTGAGCCTGAGCAGAGTATGCCAGTGCTCTAGCTTCACGCAGCTCCTGGAAGACAACGCTGGACATACTGGTGCCGAAATAGGTGTTATACAACGAAGCCGGCACAACGAGCTCTTCATTGTAAACGCCATCGGGGAATTCGATTCGCACTTGGGACTGCGCGGTTTCCTGATCGACTACATAGATCTGGTTCTCGTCGATGTTACGTGCCGTGCGGAAGACATAGGCCGGCGTGTCTTTCAATTCCGTTGGTACACTGTACAACTGCCGAATGCTTGCCATCAATGTTTCCAATGGCAGAGAGCCTGTGTAAGTGAGCGTCTGTTTGTAGTTAAGCAGGTCCCCGATCAGCATCTGTAACTCCGGTACAGTTGCTGCCTGTATTTGGGCGGTAGTGAGTGATCGCAACATAGGGGATTCTTTCCCATAACGATTGTAAAGATAGAGCGCCTGGCTGACAGCCATAGGGTCCTGTTTTTGATCTTGCCTTGACTTCAGAATGATTGACTTGAGCTCCTCAAGTGTTTGTTCATCCACCGTCGGATTTCTCACCACATCCAGCATCAGCGCCAAGGTGGCGTCAAATTGGTCGTCCAGACCAGAGATGCCGATGGACGATTCATTGGGACCTGCGCCAACGCCGAATTCACTGCCCAGCCTGTACCATTCTTTCTGTAGATCTTCGGCTGACATGGAGCCTGTGCCGGACTTTTCCAGCAGCGCAGTGGCAAGTCCAAGTTTGTCATTCTCTTCAGTGCCGACTTCGACATTAATTGAGAACGAGAACAGATCGTTCAAAGGATTTGGCGCGTAGTACAACTGTATACCCGGCGCGAAATCAACGATTCGGTAGTCTTCGCCTTCCTGTACATAAGTGGGCTCAATCTCTTCATAGGGCATGGCCAGAATATTAGCGGCAAACTGCGACTGACGGGTGGGGTCGATAACGACAGGATCGATTTGTGGCTTCTCGACATGAGGGATTTCCTGTTGTTCATCTACCCGATATACCGCCACGTAGTCGCCGCCAAAGTATTTATTAGCTACATTGACAATATCTTGCTTAGTGATCTTTTCCAGGCGTTCCATTTCGCCGATGTAGGTGTCCCAATCTTCAATAGAAGTAAAGGCGCCACGCATCGTCCCGACTCGAGCAGTATTGGATTCCAGTGCCTGTTTTTGACTTTTCTTGAAATCGTTAATGATTGCCGGAATGATCCAGTCTTCGAATCGCCCGGCCTTGACCAGATCGATCTGGTTCAACAGAAGCTGTTCAACTTCTGCGAGGGTTTGCCCTTGCTTGGGCACTCCCCACAAGCGCTGTGAGCCATAGTCATTCAGAAACTCCGGAGAAGAGCCTGCCCCTTGGACTGCTTGTGCCTGATTGAGATTTAGGTTGATGAGTCCCGCAGTGCGGTTGTCCAGAATCATGTCCAGCAGCATCAACGCCTCTTTGTCAGGGTGACCGTTCGGTGCCGTTCTAAAAGCAATCTGGACCTCTTCTTCGCCGCGATATTGCACAGTGACGCGTTCTGCACCTTGCAGAGGCTGCTCGATCCATGGGCCAACCTGCGGCACCTCACGCTGCTGCCAGCTGCCAAATTCCTCGCTGATAATGGCCATTGTTTCGGCAATATCAATATCACCACTGATCAGGATGGCCATGTTATTGGGGACATAGTAGGTGTTGTAGAAATTCTGAATGTAAACAAGAGAGGGATTCTTGAGATCGTCAGCCGAACCTATCGTGGTTTGCTGGCCATAGGGATGGACTTTATACAGTTGCTCGCCCAACGCGTAATAAGAAACGCGGTCACGGTTGTCCAGACTCTGGTTCTTCTCCTCATAGACGGTTTCCAGCTCGGTATGGAAGAGGCGGAAGACTGGGTTTACAAAACGACTGGACTCGACGGTTGCCCACTGTTGCAATCGATTGGAGGGCAGACCCACTTTATAGACAGTTTCTTCGTACGAAGTATGGGCATTTAACCCGGTGCCACCCATGGCGTTATAAAGTTTGTCTATCTCGTTAGGCACGGCGTACTGAGCGGCTTCCTGAGAGACGCGGTTTATCTCTGCGTAAGTCTGCGCTCTATCCTCTGGATCTGTTTCCTGGAAATGCTGTTCGTAGAGGGCGGTAATCTGGTCCAGATAGGGCTTTTCAGCGGCGTAGTCCAAGGTACCCAGTGATTGATTTCCCTTGAATAGCAGGTGCTCCAGGTAGTGAGCAAGACCGGTCGTATTGGCGGGATCATTCCTGCTGCCTGCGCGTACTGATATTTCTGCGTAAAAGCGGGGTTCCTGATGGTTCTCTGTGAGATATACGCGCAACCCGTTATCCAGCTCATAGATGTGGGTGTCCAGAGGATCGTTGGGGTTGGATGTGTTGATCCTGTGATAGCCGTCTCCAGACTGCAGTGCAGTAGAAGGAGCGACTGTCATGTTGTCCTGGACTTCCGGCGGTGAAGTTTCCTCTTGGCCGCAAGCGCCTAATAGCGCAACAAGCAGGACAAGAGCTGGCCCGAGCAAGCGCTGACGCAAGAAATTAGTAGACAGGGAGTTGAGCATAACGATCTCCAGAATGGGATTTGCTGCTTAGATGAGTCAAAAGCCCATTAATGTAAAGAATTCTACAGAGAAGTCCACCATCACTAATCTTACCCAAAAGGCGGGGTAGGGCTAAGCGCCAAATAGGACGATGAGTAACGATTGTGGTTTTGTATGTGTTACCTACTGACACAATTGTGGGTTGTCACTTTTCTTCCTAAGAAAGATCAGTGTGATTCTAAATCATTCAT
>JBBSPQ010000382.1:0-3670 GCA_038258585.1 Pseudomonadales bacterium | reverse complement strand
GATTTCACCAGACCCAGTTTGTCTGGCGATTGCATGCTGCCAGACACGTCCACCAAAAACACCAAATTGGCTGCGGGCCGTTGTTCTTCGGCTGGTTCGTAACCTTGAATTCCCACCATTAAAATCTGATTTCCGGGATTCCCTGGCGAGGCCATCACTTCGGTTGCCACGGATAGAGGTTGCTGCGATGACGTGGGGCGCTCGTAGTGGTAGTCGAAGTAATTGATCATCTCTTCGATACGAACGGCGTCGTGGGGTGGCAACACGCCGTCCTTGCTTAGCATGCGGCGAATATTGCTGTAAGCTGCCGTGTCGACATCGATACTGAAAGTTGATACTGGATTATCAACGACCCGATTCACGGAGTTTGCGCTCACTGGCAGATAGTTCTCGGTGTTAGCTGCTACGTCGAAGGCAATTCTGCGTTCGAGTTCCACCATAGGGGCAGCGGCTGCTTTTACGCTGGACGCCTGCATCAGTCCGCTGTTGCCGATATACGATCCCGTCACGACCACCTCTTCGACGGCAGCGGACGAGTTCTGCAAATCGGATGAACGTGGGGCAGAAGGATTCTCCAGCGCCACTCGCACTGGCTGGTCTGAATCGCTGTCTTGTAGCCCGTTAGAGCAAGAAACCTGCACTATCGCCAATGTGGAAATACAGATGCAGTGCAGTAGGAAGTGACGTTTGTTGGGTACTGGACGTTCGGGGTTTTTTTTCATCGCTGATCTCCTGATAGCCAATGTTGCGTGGTGTTATAGGAGTTAATCGTTGCAAACGGGGAAAAGGGGTTAAAGGCAATCAAAGGGAAATCAAAGAAGGAAATCAAAGGGTCAGGTTCATTGATCGTTGCACGATCAATGAACCTGACCCTTTGATTTTCCGTCGCACCAATATCGTGCGGGTGGTTTTTGTTCGCACCATATTAGAAGCTTGAAACACGACCGCACCAAATTGAAACCGCCTGCGCCAAAATAATCCTCATATAATTCAGTCGCATAATCTCCGCCGGCCAATATTGGCACCCCAATTGCTCAATGGCAGTGTCATTCATGGGGGAGTAATTACAATAATGAGTTCATCGTCGTCACTGAATCTGTTTTCTTTCACCGGCAAAATTCGCGCGCTGCATTTAACCTGGTTCGCTTTCTTTCTTTCGTTCGTGGTTTGGTTCAACCACGCCCCCTTCATGGCAGTCATTCGAGAGTCGCTTGGCCTGACCAATGCCGAGGTAAGCGCCATCCTTATGATTAACGTGGCGCTGACCATTCCGTCCCGAATTTTGGTAGGAATGCTGGTCGATCATTACGGTCCTCGAGTGGTGTATTCCTGCCTGCTTGCAGCTTCAAGCATCATTTGTATTCTGTTTGCGATGGCTGAGACTTTTCAGCAATTGCTAATGTTCCGTTTCCTGCTCGGCTTTGTAGGTGCGGGATTCGTCATTGGCATTCGCATGATCGGCGAGTGGTTTCCGGCTAAACAAGTAGGGCTTGCGGAAGGCATTTACGGCGGTTGGGGTAACTTCGGCTCCGCCGCTGCCGCTCTGGCATTGCCTACTGTGGCGTTGATGTTTGGCGGTGAGAATGGCTGGCGCTACGCGATCGGCCTGACGGGCGTCATCATTTTTGTTTACTCCATCGTTTATTACACGTTCGCGCGAGATACACCGGAGGGTTCCACCTATTTCAAACCAAACAAGCGCGGCGGGCTTGAAGTCACTAGCAAAGGAGATTTTTGGTTCTGTCTGGGCATGAACATTCCATTGTTTGGCGCGCTCGCGATTCTGACTTGGCGTTTGACCGGTCTCGGTATCGTTGCCCCTACCTTAGCCCTAGTGCTTTACGCATTGCTGTTCGCGATCTTCCTTTACCAATGTTTTCACCTCTATAAGGCTAACAAGGATATCTTCACGACCCCGGTGCCGGAGTTGCATCGATACAAATTCAAGCAGGTCGCCATTCTCAATCTGTGCTATCTGATCACCTTCGGTTCGGAGCTGGCAGTCGTCTCAATGCTGCCTTTGTTCTTTCTCGACACGTTTGAGTTGTCACCGGTTCTGGCAGGCATGTTGGCCTCCGGATTTGCATTCATGAATCTGGTGTCACGCCCTATCGGCGGTCTGTTCAGTGACAAGTTTGGTCGTCGAAAGACGTTGTTGATCACATTGGCTGGCTTGGCCGTGGGCTACTTTGCGATGAGTCTGATCGATGCGGCGTGGGCGATTCCCCTCGCCGTTATCGCCACCATGGCTTGCTCTTTCTTCGTGCAGGCTGGAGAAGGTGCGGTGTTCGCGATGGTGCCACTGGTGCGTCGTCGCCTGACCGGCCAGATTGCGGGAATGGTCGGCGCTTATGGTAATGTGGGCGGCATTATATTTCTTGCTGTACTCTCCATCGCCACACCCAAAATATTCTTTACGGTCATCGCGGTTGGCGCAGTCGTCAGCTTGATCGCCGTGATGTTTCTCGATGAGCCAGACAAGGCGATGGTAGAAGTGTTGCCCGACGGCACTGTGCAAATTATCGAGATGCATTAAGCTCAATCGCTGCCCCAAAGACAAAAAAGATCACTATGGCGACCACTCTGCAAATCAATGCCGGACACTTTTCCGACAAAGGACTGAAGGAAAAAAATCAGGACTGTCTCGGCGTTCGCGTGGCGGAAAGCGCCTTGTTGCAAACTAAAGGAATAGCGGCTGCGATAGCCGATGGCGTCAGCAGCAGCGAATACGGCGGTGAAGCCGCCTCGGCCTGCGTGAGAGGATTTCTAGCAGATTATTTCAGCACGTCGGAAAGCTGGTCTGTAAAAAAATCCGCGCAACAGATATTCACTGCCTTGAATGGCTGGCTCTATAGGCAGAGCGATCAGGCGACTTCCATCAGACAAGGTCGGGTTACCACGCTCAGCGCACTGGTACTAAAATCCACCACCGCCCACCTCTTCCACATTGGCGACAGCCGAATTTATCTGCTCAGAAACGGAACGCTGGAACAACTGACGGTTGATCACCGCACATGGGTTTCCGCCGACAAAAGCTATCTCAGTCGCGCGATGGGAATCGATATCCAGTTGCAGATTGATTACCGCCGCTACGCGTTGGAAACCGACGACATTTTTATTCTGACGACAGACGGTATTCACGATTTTCTGACTGATAAAGAAATTGTCAGCACCGTGTTGTCGAGCAGAAAGGATTTGCACAAGGCGGCGGAACTAGTTTCGCGCAAGGCGCTTGCCAACAACAGCACGGACAACGTCAGCTGTCAGATTCTTCACGTCACACAGTTGCCTTCTCAAAATGCCGACGAGGTGTATCAAACCCTCACCGAGCTACCGTTTCCACCAGAGTTGCAGGAAGGCATGATCATTGATGGCTATCGCATCGTGCGCGAACTGCATGCCAGCAACCGCTCGCAACTGTACTTGGCCACCGATTCGGACACTGGGCTTAAGGTTGCTCTGAAGACGCCCTCGGTCAATCACTCTGACGACGCGTCCTATATTGAACGCTTCACCATGGAAGAATGGGTGGGGCGACGCATCGACAATCCCCATGTTCTTAAAGTGTACGAACCGACCCGGCGCCGACGCTTTCTCTATCACGTTTCCGAATTTTTGCCGGGTCAGACACTACGACAGTGGATGAACGACAACCCTATTCCTTCGCTTG
>JBBSPQ010000381.1:0-3678 GCA_038258585.1 Pseudomonadales bacterium | reverse complement strand
GTATCGTCACTTCCCCATCTGAACAATGCCAACAAAAGATCAGCAGAGGTGTAGTCATGAATTTCGAAAGTCCTGAGAGTCCTGAAAGAAGAAAGCTCCTGAAAGGGGCAATGAACACTGGCGTATTTGCTTTGGGCGCGGCGACTTTCCCGCACTGGATCGAAGCGGCGCTGGCTCAGAGTGACATGGACGTTCCCTTTACCGATGTGCCGGAAACGTTTCGTCCGCAACCAGTAAGGCCGGGTGCCACACATTTCCAGGATACCCGTAAAATCTCTTCGTTTTTTACTCCCAATGACGATTTCTATATCGTCCAGCATTACGGTCAGCCTGAGATTGATAACGCGAGTTATCGCCTGAATGTCACCGGTCTGGTGGAGCGCACGCTGGAGTTTTCTCTCGATCAACTACGTGGGCGGCCGGTGCTTGAGAAAGAGGTGGGTTTCGAATGTGGGGGGAATGGTGCTCGCATGTTTCATGGATTGATCGGCAATGCCACTTGGCGCGGTGTCAGTCTGCGCGATATTCTGCTGGAGGCGGGTGTGAAGCCTGAAGGCAAAGAAGTCGTCTTCTTTGGTACTGACATGGGTGAGGAAGAGCTCAGGGGCCGCAAGGTGCCGACCGCATTCGCGCGCGCTCTCTCCATAGAGGATGCCATGAATGAGAACAACATGCTGGCGTTTGAAATGAATGGCGAAGCATTGCCGTATTATCATGGCAAACCGGTGCGTCTGCTGGTGCCCGGCTGGTATGGAGTTGCCAACGTAAAGTGGCTGACGCAGATACATATTCAAGACACTCGTTACATGGGACGTTTCATGGGTCGTGACTACGTGACGTTGAAGCGTGAAGTTGTTGGTGGGCAAGAGCGTTGGGTTGAGAACTCGGTCGCCAAAATGAATTTGAAATCGACCATCGTTAAAGTGACTCGCAGTGGCAGTGATCATACTGTCATGGGTTTTGTGCTCAACGATGGGACGCCAATCAAAAGCGTGGAGGTAAGCGTCGACAATGGTCCCTGGCAGCAGGCGACTATCGATCCGCAATCCTCACAGTTCACCTGGAAATTGTTCCGCTTTAATTGGCAGGGAGCGCAACCGGGAGAGCACACATTGGTATCGCGTGTCACTGATGTAAACGGCAAGGTGCAGGCGCCTGCGGATGAGTTGCCGGAGCGAGTGAGTTACTGGGAAGAGTTTGGCCAGTTTCCGCGTCGTGTCATGATCGGAGCCTGACCTGGCGATAGCTCTGAGTGTAAACCAATCCAAGGGAGGGAGGAGTCGCTATGGCAACCTATCTGGTGCTGACAATTATTGGCGATGACAAGCCGGGGCTTGTGGAGTTACTTGCGGAAACTATTGCTCGTCATTCCGGTAACTGGTTGGAAAGCAACATGTCGCATCTGGCGGGTAAGTTTGCCGGTATTCTGCGGGTCAGCGTGGAAGACAGTGAGGCGGATGCCCTCGTGCAGGACTTGCAGAAACTTTCGTCTGTTCTGAAACTGGTGGTAGAAAGAGTCAGTGCGGGTGATGTTGAGCAAAGGCAGCGGACGTTGCGCCTCACACTGGTCGGCAATGACCGTCCCGGCATCATCAAGGAAATATCCAGAGCGTTGGCCAATCAGCACGTCAATGTGGAAGAGCTGGCTACTCAATGTACAAGTGCGCCCATGTCAGGTGAGCTTCTGTTCAACGCGCAGGCGCTGTTAAAAGCGCCCGCAAATCTGGATCTGTCAGCATTGCAATCGCAACTCGAACAATTGGCGGACGATCTGATCGTCGAGATCAATCTGGCGAAGCTGTAGTCAATGAGGCTGTAGTCACTGAAGTTGTAGTGTGGGCGGCAGCACAATCAACGCAGGCTGATAATGTCCCAGCCGCGAGTCTGCGCCAGATCTAGCAGCGTCTTGTCCGGATCGACGGCGACCGCTTTTGCAGCCGCTTCCAGCAAAGGTAGATCATTGAAGGAGTCGCTGTAGAAGATGCTGTCTGCCATTGAGAACGTATTATTCGTTTGACGCGTGGAGTTGTTCCAGTCCCACAACCAGCGGTTCAAGTTGGTGACTTTACCGCCCTGAAAATTGGCGATGCCGCTTACCTTGCCGGTGTAGCAATCGTTTTCAATCTCTAGCTCGGTGGCAATGAGGCCATCTACGCCAAGTTTCTTCGCAATAGGTTCGGTAATGAAGTGATTGGTTGCTGTAATGATCAGGCAATAATCGCCCTGATCCTTGTGTTTTTTCAGCAAGGCAGTTGCCGCAGGCAAGATCATGGGTTCCACGCAGGAGACCATGAAATCGCGGTGCAGCGATTCGCGTTGTTCTCTGGGCATCCCCTTGACCGGACCGACGGCGAACTCGACATAATCCACCATGTTCAGTCCGCCGTTCTGATACTGATAATAAAACTGATCGTTACGAGCCTTGTGCTCGACGGGGTCAACCAACCCCTTACTGATGAGGAAATCTCCCCAGGCGTGATCGCTGTCGCCGCCCAGCAGGGTGTTATCAAGATCGAAAATGGCGAGTGTCATATTGGTGTTAATCCGATGGCTGTTATGAAGGCGCGCATTATACCCGTTCCGAGATGACATGCAGCTATTGCGGGTTATTGCAAGGGGCAGAGGTTCCCTAGATGTTACAGTTGTGAAACAATGCCGGAGATGATTTTTCGATTAAGGACCAGGCACCAAGATGATAGATTCTCAAGGTTTCCGACCTAATGTAGGTATCATCATCTGCAACCAGCGCGGGCAGCTTTTGTGGGCAAAACGCATAGGGCAGGATGCCTGGCAGTTTCCTCAGGGGGGTGTTCGTCATGGTGAACGTCTGCAGCAGGCACTGTACAGGGAGCTGAAAGAAGAGGTGGGTCTTGATCCGGGAGACGTCGAAATCATCGCCTCCACTAAAGGCTGGCTTTATTACGAGTTGCCCAAGAATCTTATAAGGCAACACTCCAGCCCGTTGTGCATAGGGCAGAAGCAGAAGTGGTATTTGCTGCGCCTGTGCTCGGAAGAGCAAAAAATAGATCTGCGGGGAAATAACAGTCCTGAGTTTGATGATTGGCGTTGGGTGAGTTTCTGGTACCCTCTGAGTCAGGTAATCGACTTCAAGCGCGAAGTTTACCGACAGGCAATGAAAGAACTGATAAAACCCCTGAATCAGTTTCTGCGTACCTGATTAACACGAGATTCCCTCTCTTGGAGATAATCTTGCCGGAGCGGTAATTTCGCCCGTGCCTTGGGCGGGAGTCGCTGCTCAGAACGGGAATCTGCTAAATCAAAAAGGAAACTGCGAGAGAGACGGACTTAAGACATGCTTGATAGATTGCGAACAATTGTACAGGAAGTAAACACAGCAAAGGACTTGCAGTCCGCCCTTGACGTCATTGTGACTCGGGTCCGTGATGCCATGAAGACTCAGGTATGTTCAGTCTATTTGCTGGACTCTGAACTCAACAGTCACGTATTGATGGCGTCAGAAGGTCTCAAGAAAGAAGCGGTTGGTCATGTCAGTCTGCGTGTGGGTGAAGGCCTCGTGGGGTTGGTTGCGAGCAACGCAGAGCCAGTCAATCTGGAAGATGCCCGTTCACACCCCAATTATCACTACTTGTCAGCGACCGGAGAGGAGGAGTTCCACTCATTCCTCGGCGTGCCCATTATTCACCACCGCAAGGTGCT
>JBBSPQ010000380.1:0-3683 GCA_038258585.1 Pseudomonadales bacterium | reverse complement strand
TGGGCCACCACACTGGGCGGAATCGCCTACTTCTTCTTCGCAGCAATACCTTTATTTCTGGCCTACAGCGCCAGTATTGTCGATCCGGAAATGACGGCGGCACTGATGGCCGACGATGCCCAGTTGGTGTTGCCAACCTTTGTTGCTAACCACATGCCATTCTGGTTGCAGGCTGTTTTCTTCGGCGCATTGCTATCAGTGATTATGAGCACGGCGTCCAGCACTTTACTGGCACCATCGGTGACGTTCACTGAAAACGTACTTAAAAACTTCCGCCCCAACATGACCGATAAACAATTGCTGACGGCAACTCGTTATACCGTGTTCGGATTTACGCTATTGGTCGTCGCCAATGCGGTGCTGTCGAGTTCGGATATCCACGCTATGGTGGAAAATGCTTACCGTATTACGCTGGCCGGCGTGTTTGTGCCGTTGACGGCGGGGTTGTTCTGGCGCAGGGCAAGTAATCTTGGCGCTGGCCTGTCGATGGGGCTTGGGCTTGGCAGTTGGCTATTTCTGGAGATGTTCGTACCGGATATCGAATTCGAGCCGCAGTTAGTAGGGCTGGCTTTGAGTCTTCTGGGCATGATTGTCGGCTCGCTGATATCCCCTAATCCTCATATGACGAATCCTCGCGGTCTGGCAGAGCCCAGACCGGTCTGATTCAGGTAGTGCCACCGTCGTCGGTCCACAATCATCGCCAGTTCACAGGAGAGCGTTATGCTCAGTTATCGTCACGGCTACCACGCCGGTAACCACGCTGACGTATTGAAGCACATTGTGCTTCTCGGCTTATTGCAGAAGTTGCTGGCGAAAGAGAAGCCGTTTACTTACATCGATTCTCACAGCGGTGCCGGACTCTATGACCTGGGCAGTGATTTTGCGCGGACGAAAGCCGAGTACAAATCCGGCATCGCACCGTTGTGGCACTGCCAGCCGACAGACCCTTTGCTGAGTAACTACCTTGAACAGATTCGCGCGTTCAATAATCCCAATGAGCTAAGTCTGTATCCGGGATCGCCGGCACTGGCGCTGGCTTGTCTGCGGGATCAGGATCTGATGCATCTGTTGGAATTGCACACCTCAGAGGTGGAGGTGCTCAGAGGAAATTTCGGTGGAGATAAGCGCGCGAGCATTCATCATCGTGATGCCTATGAGGGATTGCTTGCACTGACTCCCCCCGAACCCCGTCGCGGTCTCGCACTGATTGATCCGTCTTACGAAGACAAACAGGACTATCAGAGGGTCGTGACAACGATCGCTAAAATCCATCGTCGCTGGCCAGTAGGTATCATTGCACTTTGGTATCCCTTGTTGGCGAAACAGCGCGATCGTAGTGGGTGGTTGAAGAGTGCTTTATCCAGAGAAGGGCTTGCCGAGGTGGTGAGTCTGGAGCTAGATGTCGGTGCACAGGAGGAGGAGTTTGGTATGCATGGCTCCGGTATGCTCATCGTCAATACTCCCTGGCAGTTTAAGGAGCAATTGCAAACGACACTGGAAGCGCTCTGTACCGAGCTTGGACAGGACACTCATTTTTCGATTCAAAGTCATTCTGCGTCTACAAGGTAAGCACCAACGAGATGAGTTGTGCAACGGCAAGGATTGAGTATTGGACTTGACTCTACCCCTGCGCTAATCTTGGCCGTGGGGGAAAGGACGTGCTGTCGCAATGAATGGACAGCGGGAATCGAAAAATAAAAAAACAGATTCAGTTTCTAGAAGTTCGCAAGTCTGACCCTGTCTGCTATTTTTTGATCCCTCTGTAGTTTCTAATCATGTCCTGTTACTGAATTCAAGTCGGTCCGTCTGTGGTACGTGCTGCTTAAATCCTGCAAAGCTGATTTCTGAAAGTAAGTACTGCGGTTAAATATGTTGCTCAGTGAGGAAAAAATAATGATAAGAGAGCATGTTGGGTCGGGTGATTCCCGACAGCCAGCGCAAACCAGCTGGCGTGCATTAACCCGATCTTTAATGATGGCGCTGCCACTGGGTTTGCTGATTGCTGCAGCATCTCCGGCCAGCGCGCAGGACGAAGTCGAGTGGACCCATCTTGGTGGCGACGCTCATCACACGCGCTATACCCCAGCCAATAAAATTACTCCGCAGAATTTCACTGAGTTGAAACAAGCATGGGTATGGGATGGTGCGAGCTTTGATGCCGCCAGTGGTCGTTCAACCCCAGCTTACGTCAATGGCAAGCTCTATACTGTTGCTGGTCCACGTCGTCATGTCATCGCGATGGATCCAATGACTGGTGAGACTCTCTGGTCCTACCGCGAGCCGAATACCTACCGATGGGAATACTCCATGCGCGCCGATTACGGCAAAGGCGTGGCTTATGCTGAAGTCGACGGCAAAGGTGTTATCTATATCATCAGTCCCGCTTTCTTCCTGACTGCCCTAGACGCTGATACTGGCGCTCCTTTGGAAGGTTTCGGCAAACCAGTGCCTATTGAGGGTTTTGCTCAGACTGGCGTGGTCGACATGCTCGCCGATCTTGGTCACGATTATGATCCCTACTACGGTATTCCCAAAGAAGTTGGCTATATCACGTCTTCTTCGCCACCCATCGTTGTGAACGATGTCGTTGTGGTCGGTAACTCAGCCGAGCAGGGCTATAACCAGTCACGTATTGAGAACATCCCCGGCGATATTCTTGCTTATGACGCCAAGACCGGTAGCCTCCTTTGGAAATTCAATGTGATTCCGCGTCCTGGTGAATTCGGCCATGACACATGGGAAAACGATGCTTGGACGTATACCGGCGATGTGTCTCCATGGGCACCATTGTCAGCAGATCCAGAACTGGGTCTGGTGTATATCCCAACTAACCCGCCGACAGTAGACTATTACGGTGGCTTCACGCCGGGTGACAACCTGTTTGGTACCAGCCTGATCGCGATCGACGTCAAGACTGGTGAACGGCGCTGGCACTATCAATTAGTCCACCATGATATATGGAACTACGATATACCAACTGCGCCGGTACTTCTGGACGTGATGCACGATGGCAAGAAAATCAAAGCAGTAGCTCAGGCGACAAAACAGGCAATCCTGTTTGCATTCAACCGCGAGACCGGAGAGCCGCTGTGGCCGATGGAAGAGCGTCCTGTACCGGAGTCTCATGTTCCCGGTGAACACGCGTCGCCTACCCAGCCTTTCCCCACCAAGCCTCTACCATATGACCTAAATGGTTTATCGGTGGATGACATGATCGACTACACTCCCGAGATGCGCCAGCAGGCAATTGCTGCTGTTGCGGATTGGCAGATTGGACCACTGTATAACCCACCGTTGCACCGTGATAACGATCTCGGCAAGCGTGGTGCATACTGGTGTCCAGGTGGTGGTGGAGGCTCCAATATCACTGGCCCTGCAGCAGGCGATCCCGAGACAGGTATCGTGTATGTAACATCACAAAGTGCGTGCAGTGCGATTCAACTGTTGCCTGGAGAAGAGGCAGATCTGCGTTATATGACCGACAACGGTACGACGACAACCGGCGTAACTCCGGCCCGTTATGCCAATGGTCCTGGCGCGGGTGCACCACGCCATCCAACTGGGCTGCCGCTATGGAAACCACCATACAGCCGCATTACCGCAATCGATCTGAATACTGGTGAGCATCTGTGGATGATTCCAGTGGGGGAAACTCCTGACCGAATCAGAAACAATCCTGCCTT
>JBBSPQ010000379.1:0-3683 GCA_038258585.1 Pseudomonadales bacterium | reverse complement strand
TAGGCTTCATCGCGACGCGGACACCAGCTTTCTTTACCCTGTGCGGCTAACGCTGCATTAAGACCCGCCAGCAGTCCTTGCGCAGCTGCTTCTTCGTAGCCGGTAGTACCGTTGATCTGACCGGCGAAATACAAGCCTTTGATGAATTTTGTTTCCAGCGAATAACTCAGGTCTCGCGGATCGAAAAAGTCGTATTCGATGGCATAGCCAGGACGGGTGATATGAGCGTTTTCGAAACCCTTGATCTGTCTGACCAATGCAATCTGCACATCGAAAGGTAGACTCGTGGATATCCCGTTGGGATAAAGCTCATGAGTATTCAGACCTTCTGGCTCTACGAATATCTGGTGAGAAGTCTTGTCAGCAAACCGCATGACCTTGTCTTCGATCGACGGGCAGTAGCGCGGACCCAGTCCTTCAATGACACCGGTATACATGGGCGAGCGATCTAGTCCTCCGCGAATTATTTCGTGGCAACGTTCATTCGTCGAGGTAATGTAGCAATTCACTTGCTGTGGATGCTCACTTGCCTTGCCAAGGTAGGACATCACCGGAACAGGCGTATCACCAGCCTGTGCTTCCATCACGGAAAAGTCGACGGAACGAGCATCGATACGGGGAGGCGTGCCTGTCTTTAGTCGGCCAACATTGAATGGCAGTTCACGCAGACGCTGTGCGAGGGCTATCGAGGGTGGATCGCCCGCTCTACCGCCAGCACTGTTTTCCAGACCGATATGAATCTTACCACCGAGAAAAGTACCCGTGGTCAGTACCACGGAGGGGGCAAAGAATCGCAAGCCCATCTGTGTCACAACACCGACTACGTTATCACCATTGACAATTAAGTCGTCTACAGGTTGTTGAAAAATATCGAGATTTTCTTGGTTTTCGAGAATGTTTCTTACCGCAGCTTTGTACAGAACTCGATCTGCCTGAGCGCGTGTCGCTCGCACTGCGGGGCCTTTGCTGCTGTTCAGAACGCGAAATTGAATACCGCCACGATCAGTGGCTCTGGCCATAGCCCCACCAAGCGCGTCGATTTCCTTGACCAAGTGTGTCTTGCCAATGCCACCGATGGCAGGGTTGCAGGACATCTGGCCAAGCGTCTCAATGTTGTGAGTTATCAAAAGAGTAAGCACGCCCATGCGAGCTGCGGCGAGAGCAGCTTCAGTGCCAGCGTGACCACCGCCGACGACGATTACATCGTACTTTTTCGAGAAATCCATGGGACACCAGATTATTGACCGGAGCAAAGGGGCGATAAGTATAAGCCTTAGAATTCAAATTTGAAGTAATAAATTCAAGGCTGTCGTTGCGTTCAAAAGTTACTCAAGTCTTTAAAATAGATTAAGTATAAATAGTAAAGAATATATATAAGTACTTAATGATGTTGTTATTAATGGTAAGAGCCTTTTCTGTGGAGAAGCCAATATTCATCAATGGTTTCAATTCTATAGGGCAATGATAACTACGTTGATAGAGTCTGTTTAAGCTCTTCAAAAGCACTTTACTATCTGTGTACAAACAGCTGACTTATACATGGGCTCAAAAAGGTTCAAATTTAATCCACTGACATTGCCTTCAAATAAGCATGCTTACACACAACTTATCCAAAGGTTCTACAGAGGGGAAAAATTATTTCCCGACACAAAAACTAGAGAATATTTTACCGAGAAGGTCATCCGTCGTGAATTCACCAGTAATCTCACCCAGATGACGATGGGCATGACGCAGATCTTCTGCTACCAGTTCACCTGCCCTGTTACTGGATAATTGAAGGTGCGCTTGGACCAGACAGGAGCGTGCCTTGTTGAGGGAATCCAAGTGACGTCTGCGAGCAATGAAACCGCCCTCTCCTGCTGACTGATAACCCATACAATCTTTCAAATGTTGACGCAACTCGTCGATGCCAAGGTTCTGTTTTGCCGATATGGCAACGCTGGTGATGACCCCATTATCGCGATTGGTGTGTTGAATTCCTTTCTCAATACCTTGTTTGTCTATCTTGTTGTTAATCACAGTGACTCTGTGGAGATCAACAGCATTCCGAATTGAATTCAGTCCAATGCTGGAAAGATAGGAGAGAAGATTATCTGCGTTGACCTGATCCTGGGAGGCATCGACTACAAGCAGTATTCGATCGGCACTTTCGATTGCCTGAAGTGCACGTCTGATGCCTTCCTGCTCTACGATGTCTGCGCTCTCGCGAAGGCCTGCCGTGTCAGTGATATGCAATGGCATGCCGTCGATACTTATGCGTTCTATTAAAGTGTCTCTGGTGGTACCGGCAATATCTGTCACGATCGCAGAGTCTTTCCCTGCTAATGTATTCAACAAACTGGATTTACCCGCATTGGGTTTTCCGGCAATCACTACGGACATTCCTTCTCTGAGAATTGACCCCTGCTTTGCCTGAATTAGGATTGCATCAACCTGTTGCAAAATTTCTTGCAAAGACTCAAGCGTTTTTCCTTCTGTCAGGAAATCGATTTCCTCTTCTGAAAAATCTATGGCGGCTTCAATGTAAACTCGAAGATCGATAATGGATAAGCAAAGCGTGTTAATAAGCCGGGAGAAATCGCCTTGCAATGTGCGCAATGCACTACGAGCTGCTTCTTGCGTGCTGGACTCTATCAGATCGGCGATAGCCTCTGCTTGAGTAAGATCCAGCTTCTCATTAATAAATGCCCGTTCTGAAAACTCGCCTGGTCTGGCTAATCTTGCACCTGCCTTGATGACCTCCCGCAACAAATGATCGAGAATGAAATAGCCACCGTGTCCTTGTAATTCGAGAACATCTTCGCCTGTAAATGAGTTTGGTGCAGGAAAGTAAAGGGCTAGCCCCTCATCGATGAGATCTTTGTTATCAATCTCATAGAAAGGCGTGTAGTGAGCGTGGCGAGGGGTTGGAATAAAATGCAGCATCAGCTGTGCAATTTCACGACAACGTGGTCCTGAAACTCGCACAATGCCGACACCACCTCTTCCGGGTGGTGTCGCTATCGCACATATGGTATCGCTGTCAGTGGTTAACGACATCGCGGGTCTGCCGTACTTTCTTAATAATAGACGTAAGTAAGAAGATCAGGTCGCGCTCTTGGCCTCGAATTCCTTCTCAATTTTGCGAGTGATGTACCACTGCTGAAGGATGCCGAGAACGCTGTTGGCGATCCAGTAGACTACTAGGCCCGCCGGGAACCACAGGAAGAAGATTGTCATGACGACTGGCATGAAACGCATGATCTTGGCTTGCATCGGATCAGCCGGTGCGGGGCTCAATAGTGACTGTACGTACATGGAGGCGCCCATTATTAAAGGCAGCACAAAGTAAGGATCCATTACGGATAGGTCGTTAATCCATAATATGAAAGGTGCCTGTCGTAATTCTATACTTTCCATCAACACCCAATAGAGTGAGATGAACACGGGCATTTGTACGAGCATGGGTAAGCAGCCACCGAAAGGATTTATCTTCTCCTTTTTATATAGCTCCATGGTCGCTTTCTGCATCTTCATTTTGTCGTCGCCGTAACGTTCTTTGAGTTGCGTCATCTTAGGCATGACACGACGCATGTTCGCCATGGAGCGATAGCTGGTCGCGGATAATTTATAGAACAGCCCTTTCACACAAACGGTCAGTAGAATAATGGAGAATCCATAGTTGCCGATGATGGAGTCGATCT
>JBBSPQ010000378.1:0-3686 GCA_038258585.1 Pseudomonadales bacterium | reverse complement strand
TCGCGCCGTGCTCAGAACACATTCTTCAGTTGCTCAGAAATCGAAGAAGTAAATTTCCAGATTAAATTGAATGCGCGGATCGGGATGCCAGTCCTCGTCTCGCTCCATAATTAATTGTGGCACCAGCTCCATCACTAACCAATCCTCATGAATCGCTTTGCGATAAACGGTCTGGGCATAGTAACTTTCTACCCGCGCGCTGGGGCGGTTGGTTCCAATCACCCCGCCTTCATAGGTCAAAGTCTCACGCTCACCAAGAGTCTGATGCACCGACACTGTCTGGGCGAATTCAAATTCATTGTATTTATCTTTGTAATTCGCTTCTGAATCAATACGCAGGAACATGTCGTCGCGAATATTACGACTGAAGAAGAAACGCGCGTCCTCTCCAAATCCTTCCGTATTATAAAACCAGAACTTCTGATCGACTCCGAAATGCCAACGCTGATTAATGTCGTGGCCGTACCGGGTTCGGAACCGATAAAAAGGATCCAGTGGAATACGTCCCTTTACTCCCACATCGTGCGAGAAGCGAAATCCATCGTCGCGCTCGGGCCCTTCGTAACTGAAACCCCCTTAGAACGACGATGGTCTGATGTTGTTCAATCGTTGCTCGCTGATTGAATCGAGTTCCGTTTGCTCGGATTCGAAAATGAGCTTCCATCTTTCTGTGGCGCGAGGAAGGTCGATTCGACCGCTCAAGCGCACGTTGGAATAGTAAGCCCCGGTGTCGCTGAATTGTTGATTCAGTTTTAAGCGTAGGTAGCTCTCATTGCTGCGCTCCCCTACTCCATCACCCGCCAGCCAGTCATCCAGATTGCGACCAAGATTCGTCACGTTACGGGAAACTCTGTCCCTGTTAGTTTCAAGCCAGCTCCAGGCAGAAGTACTCTCAAGGCCCGCGGGCAGATGGGCGACTTCCTCTGCGTTGTCGTCAGCTGCCCATGCATTACCGCCGCCAAGAAACGCCACAATGGCGATAGTGCTGGCAACGCAAGCCACTGCGCCATGCTTGTGAGACTTTCCGTTATACTTCCTGCTCATACATTTCCTGTTGATCGTACGCACAATAGTACCTGCCAATTCCGATCTTCTATTATTACTCAGATATTATGAGGAGGTGAATTCGTCAGGAGCGAAATGACCCACTCAGAACCGTGATGTAAAGGACTCACTGTCAATAACAACACCATAAGCGCAGATGCCAGCAACAGCGTAAGCTGCCAGGTTCTGAGTGAAATGCAGCCTCCGGCTCTAAGCAGTGCCATAATTCTTACTTCGACTTCTCGCTCTGCAAACGCCATCGCTGTGTAAGGCACGGGAGCAGGATTTTTCATAAGCAGTTTCTTCACTTTCAAAAGTGTTTCCGCAACCGCCACATGGCCATATTCTTCTGCGGCCTTGAAATCACAGGCCTCTTCCGTCATCAGTTGCAGATCCGACATCATGCGATTAGCAAGTGGCTTGGAAACTACGGCGCTGCACATCCTGGCAATCAGCAATCGGAGATTGTCACGGCGCTCTTTGTGTGCCCTTTCGTGTAGCAGTATTATTTCCATATCCGCATCAGAACAGGCGCTGGACAAACCCTCACTTACATAAATTCTTGGAGTCCACCAACCCAACGTGAAAACAAGAGGACAGGACGAATTAATCGCGTAGTAACTGCCAAAAGATTTACCTAACAAGTTGAATTGACCACGTAGCTGACGTGAACGCCGTACTGTCGACAGCAACTGTAGTGTCAAGGATACAACGGCAATGGAGCCGACGATGACGCCAAACCAGGCGAGACCGACCGAGTTCAGCGTAGGCACATGAGTCTGACAATTATCATGGCAGTGCGCGTCAACTAATAGCGTTTCTGCGCTTGGTAGAAAAAGTATGACCGTACTCAACAGGCTGGCCAGAAACGGACCCATCCAGTACGCCAGAAGTAAAGCGCTGCCATAGCGTGGGTGGAGTTTCAGCAAACTCGATCTTACGAGTGGGTAGATAGCAACGAACAAGACACTGAGAATAATCCACAGTGCCAACCAGATTGCGGAAAACGTACCAATTTCGTTGATCATTGATCTGTTCCTCCGAGTTCCTGCTTTTTCTTGGCAATAAGACTCTCAAGATCCGCCAGTGATTTTTCGTCCAGATCTGCTGCAACATTCACGAAACTGCTCAGAATTGTTTCCAGTCTTCCGTCATGAAGCAAATGAATCACATCACTCATCAATCGACCTAGAAGGTTCGACCGTGAGACGCTGGCGAAGTAGGTGAAAGCGTGACGATTTTTGACTCGATCGACCAATCCCTTTTTATACAATCTTTCCAGAGTTGATTGCACTGTATTAAGGGATGGTTGGCGATAGGCAGGAATCTTTCCGCACACTTCTTTGGCATCCAAATGAGGTTGCTGCCAGAGTGCTTCAAGCACGACCAGTTCCAGCTCACCAAGTGTGTTTGGCAATATATTTGACGAAGAGCGTTTCTTTAACATGACCCCGAAAAACCGATCGCATATCGGTTTTTTCCTTTTTATTTAATCTTTATAAATCAAATAGATATAAACACTCATAGTTTTCCAGCTAGCTTTTATTCTGCCTGTCGTGGAACCGCATTTATACTCTCTGCCCACTACTTCGAACCCACAAACCAAGTCTATCTAGCGATCACCACAATAGCACAAGCAAATAACAAGACAAACAAGGGACTCACAATGCATAACAGCACCATGAAAATTCTTGCCGCCGCCATTTCCCTCGCCTTTAGCAGTACTATTCACGCCGCCGGCATCACTGGTAATAACATCGAAGAGATCACCGTGTTAGGTGCGAACAACACACTTACTGGCGACCCCCAGTCCGCCACTGAAGGTTTCGTGTTTGGAGCCCAACTGAAGCTGCGCCCGATCTCCCGCCCAGCAGAATTGCTGGAGTTTGTGCCAGGTCTCATTGCTACTCAACACAGCGGCGAAGGCAAGGGCAACCAGTACTTTCTGCGCGGCTTCAACCTCGATCACGGTACCGATCTGGCCCTGCATGTCGATGGCCTGCCGGTCAACATGCCTTCACATGCGCATGGTCAGGGATACGCGGACATCAATTTCCTGATCCCTGAAATGGTTGAATCGCTGTCTTATCGCAAGGGCCCTTATTACGCGGAGATCGGTGACTTTGGCACGGCGGGTTCTTCCGAATTCAATTACGCCGATGTTCTGGATGAGGGCCACGTGAGTCTGACTGCTGGAGAGAATGACTATCGCCGTATTTTTGCCGGTCAGTCGTTCACCGTCGGCGCAGGAAATCTTACAGTTGGCGCAGCGCTGACGGACTATGCCGGCCCCTGGACACTGGATCAGGATCTGGACAAGAAGAACGCTTTGATCAAGTACCATCAGGAGTCCGGTAATCAAAGCTGGAGCCTGACGGCGATGGGCTACGACAACAGCTGGAATTCCACCGATCAGGTACCGTTACGCGCCGTTGAAAGTGGTGCCATCAATCGTTTTGGCAATATCGATTCCAGTGACGGCGGCGAATCACATCGCAACAGTCTGTCATTCGACTGGGGTCAGAACTATGGCGACTCTCATCTAAGCATCGACGGCTACGCCATGGACTACGGCTTGAAACTGTTCTCCAACTTCACCTATTTCATGGAAGACCCCGTGCGCGGCGACCAGTTTGAGCAGG
>JBBSPQ010000377.1:0-3706 GCA_038258585.1 Pseudomonadales bacterium | reverse complement strand
GTTAAAACGGAAGGCGACTATAGCAGGGAAGCAAACCTATATCAAAATTATTTGATATAGGTCGCATGACGTCGAAGAACTCTATGGGTCGCCTCTCGCTTCGGTCGCTCAATTCGCCAAAATAAACAGAGGGTTGAGTAGCATATTCAGACGAGGTGCGGGAAAATAGGCGGCCTTGAATTCATGCCAGTCACAGGAGCTCCAATCGTATGTCCAGCAGTGTTCCCTCGCGCAGACAGTGTGCCAACGCCATCCGCGCCCTCAGTATGGACGCCGTTCAGAAGGCCAACTCCGGTCATCCCGGCGCGCCGATGGGAATGGCCGATATTGCAGAAGTCCTGTGGAATGACTTCCTGAGCCATAACCCAGTAAACCCAAGTTGGGTCAACCGCGACCGGTTTGTTATGTCCAATGGTCACGGTTCGATGCTGGTGTATTCACTGCTGCACTTAACTGGTTATGACGTTTCCATCGACGAAATTCGTAACTTTCGCCAATTGCATTCCAAGACACCCGGACATCCTGAGCTCGGCTATACGCCTGGTGTCGAAACCACAACTGGGCCGTTAGGCCAGGGTATTGCCAATGGCGTTGGAATGGCAATTGCCGAAAAGACGTTGGCAGCACAGTTCAATCGACCAAACCACGATGTGGTCAACCACTTTACCTATGTTTTCGCTGGCGATGGTTGTCTCATGGAGGGTGTCTCACACGAAGTATGTTCTCTGGCTGGAACTCTGGGGCTTGGTAAACTGGTCTTGTTTTACGACGACAATGGAATTTCCATCGACGGCGATGTGGAAGGCTGGTTCACGGACGACACGGGCAAGCGTTTCGAATCATATGGCTGGCAGGTTTTAGTCGCAGACGGACATGATCATGAGCAGATTACCGAAGCCATTAGTGCTGCACGTGCTGATACGACTCGTCCGACTCTGATCAAATGCAAGACTGTCATCGGTTTTGGCGCGCCGACCAAGCAGGGTACATCTGGCGCGCATGGTTCACCGCTGGGCGACGCCGAAATAGCAGCGACTCGCGAAGCGCTTGAGTGGTCGCATGGTGCATTTGAGATCCCGGCTGACATTACCGCCGCTTGGGACGCCCGCGAAAAAGGCTTCACCGCAGAATCGGCCTGGAAAGAGAAACTGGTTTGTTACGAAGAAGAATACCCAGAGTTGGCGATGGAATTGGTGCGGCGACTCAAGGGCCAGTTGCCGGGCCATTTCAATAAGAAGGCAGATGCTTACATTCGTGAGTGTCAGGAAAAAGGGGAGAATATCCCCAGCCGTAAGGCCTCGCAGAATTGTCTGGCCGCTTTTGGTCAGCACCTGCCTGAATTGATCGGTGGCTCCGCTGACCTTGCCGGTTCAAATCTCACTGTCTGGTCGGGCACAACTCCCATTACCGAGCGAGCTGATGGCAACTACATTAATTACGGCGTTCGTGAATTTGGCATGACTGCGATCATGAATGGAATTGCGCTGCATGGTGGATTCATTCCTTACGGCGGTACCTTCCTGATATTCATGGAATACGCGCGTAACGCCGTACGCATGTCGGCGTTGATGAAGCTGCACAGCATTCTTGTTTACACCCACGATTCTATCGGTCAGGGCGAAGACGGCCCGACTCACCAGCCTGTGGAACAGCTCGCCAACCTGCGAGTAACTCCGAACATGTCAGTGTGGCGTCCATGTGATGCGGTTGAATCGGCAGTGGCATGGAAGGCAGCGCTACAACGCATAAATGGCCCGACTGCGCTGGTCTTTTCGCGGCAGAATTTAAATCATCAGGCGCGCACGCCTGAGCAAGTGGACGCAATTTCCCGTGGTGCTTACATTCTAAAAGATTGCACCGGCACTCCTGAAGTGATTGTGATCGCTACGGGTTCTGAGGTTGCCATTTGCGTCGAGGCTGTCAATCAACTGCAGTCGAATGGGATTGCGGCGCGTTTGGTATCCATGCCATCGACTGATCTGTTCGAGGCTCAGGATGAAAGTTACCGTGAGCAGATTCTGCCTCGAGCAGTGCGCGCCCGACTGGCAGTCGAAGCTGCTGCGGCAGACTACTGGTACAAATACGTGGGCCTTGATGGTCGCGTGATTGGCATGACTACATTTGGTGAGTCAGCGCCTGGTCCTGTTCTAATGAAGGAGTTTGGTTTCACTGTAGAGAACGTTGTTAATACTGCAAACGAACTTTGTGGATAGAACGAGATTAACGCATTCACTCGTTATGGCGTTCACTTTTGAGTAAATTATGTCTTACCGCATTGCGATAAATGGTTACGGAAGAATTGGTCGTTGTGTGCTGCGGGGGCTGCATGAATCGGCGAATCACCAAGATCTGGAGATCGTTGCAATCAACGATCTCACCGACACAAGTTCGTTGGTATATTTGACCAGATACGACAGTACGCACGGTCGGTTTCCCGGTGAAGTAGGTGATCGAGGAAACATGCTTGTGATCGATGGTATAGAGATCGCTGTTTTCTCCGAGACTAATATCAGCAAACTGCCTTGGCGGCAACTGGGAATCGATCTGGTAATGGAATGTACTGGCGCCTTTAGCGACAGAGCTACGGCGGCGCAGCATTTGGACAGTGGTGCGAAGCGCGTGTTGTTTTCGCAGCCGGCGCAGAGTGACGTAGACGCTACGGTCATTTATGGTGTGAACCACGAGTCATTAAAGATCAGCGACAAAATCATATCGAATGCGTCCTGCACCACCAATTGTGTCGTGCCGGTTATAAAATGTCTCGATGACAATTTTGGAATAGACTATGGCGTGATTACCACGATCCATTCTGCCATGAATGACCAGCCGGTGATTGACGCGTTTCATCACCATGACCTACGCAAGACCCGCAGTGCCGTGCAATCAATTATTCCGGTGAATACGGAAATAGATAAGGGAATCGGGCGAATTCTTCCTCACCTGGAAGGCCGGTTCTCGGCACAGGCGATGCGTGTTCCGACAATTAATGTGTCGGCAATCGACCTGACTGTGACACTAAATTCAGATGTTACTGTCGAATCAGTGAGAGCCGCGATTAAGCAAGGCGCCAAGGATTCGTTACCAATGGTGCTGGATTGCACCGATGAACCTCTGGCGTCGTGCGACTTCAATCATGACCCACGTTCTGCCATAGTGGACCTGAGTCAAACCCGAGTCAGCGGAAAAAGATTAGTAAAAGTACTGACGTGGTTCGACAACGAGTGGGCTTTCGCAAATCGCATGCTTGATGTGGCCGACACGATACGGAAGATGGAACAGGAAAAGGTGAACTGACGCTATGACCATATTGAGAATGCATGACCTAGATCTGCGCGGCAAGAAGGTGCTTATTCGCGAAGATCTCAACGTTCCTGTGAAAAATGGAGTGATTGGCAATGACACGCGCATTACTGCGGCAGTGGCCACTTTGCGTCAGGCGCTTGATGCTGGTGCGCGCGTAATCGTCATGTCTCATCTGGGGAGGCCGGAAGAAGGCAAGTCAATTGATGAGCAGCCTGCGGCCTCGCTTGCACCCGTCGCAGTCCGTCTTGCTGAACTGCTGGGAACCAAGGTGGTATTGTCGCAGAACTATTTCGACAACCCAGCCGAAGCTGAGCCCGCCGCCGGCGAAGTAGTTTTGCTTGAGAACGTTCGCATCAATGCGGGCGAGGAAGCCAATGACGATGCGCTCGCTGCCCGATTCGCG
>JBBSPQ010000376.1:0-3715 GCA_038258585.1 Pseudomonadales bacterium | reverse complement strand
CAAAGCCGGTGACGACGGGATGAGACATGAAGTTGGCGAGAAACCCGAGCCGTAAAATACCAAGAAATGTGAGCATGACTCCAGACAAAAACGCGAGAGTTAAAGCCGCAGTAACATACTCGGCCGTGCTGGCAAACTGAAAATTCGCCAGCGCTGCTGCAGTCATCAGCGACAGGATTGCGGCCGGTCCGACGGCAAGTGCTCGACTACTGCCAAAGAACGCGTACACGATTAACGGCAGAATACTTGCGTAGAGTCCCATCTGAGCCGGTAGTCCGGCAATCAGAGCGTAGGCCAGAGCCTGAGGAATCAGCATGACCATAACAACACACGCCGCTAACAGATCGTCCGCGCATTTTCTGCCGTTGTAATCTCTGCCCCATGCCAGTATAGGCAATAGTTTGCGGTGCAGTATTTTAGGATTTAGGCTCATGCTGTCCTACTGACCGTTACTGTCGCCCGTTCTCAATACGCTTGATCGTGTCGCCAAGATCATAACCTGCATTGCTGCCAATGCTCAGAATTTCCTGCGAACTCATGCCTTTGTTGCCTTGGTCTAATGCCCAAAGAGTGATGGAGCGCGTACCGGTTCGGCAATATGCTACGAGAGGGTTTGGCATCTTATTGTAGGCGTTCCCGAAGGCATGCACGTCTTTATCCGTGATCTGACCTGAAACTACCGGAATATGACTGACGGCCATTCCTACTCGCCGTGCTGTCGCCTCGATTTCCGAATAGGCTGGCTGGTCAGGGGATTCCCCATCCGGTCGATTGCAGATAAGACTCTTGACCCCCTGCGCCGCCAGCGCCTCGACATCAGCGCTGCTGATTTGCTCAGTCACGGCAAAACCATCGTTAATCCTTTTAAGATTCATATTTCCTCCGCCTGTTGGGGTATGTCTCTGTGCGACATATTGCTGCTGCCCGTCTGCCCACAAATAAGCGTGACACATATGCATGTCCGTTGCATCAAGCATGAAAGTGAAGTTTGTCCCAACGATAACCATGAATTTCTTCAATACAAAGTAAGTCCTTCCAAATAGCCATTGACTTGTACCAATTAGCCCGTATACTGCCGGCAGCCTGAATAGCGGCTATATTTATGTATTGCACTTCGAAGCCCCGCCGTTAAGTCCTCGTTCTGTATCTCATATTTTATATTCGAATTCTTTGCTACCGATTTCTGCAATCGCTGTGCATCAATGCCAACGAATGCCGTGATCAATAAATCTTTCTATTATTTTTGTATTACAGGATGACAACATGTCAAACACAGTGACCGGCCAGGTTAAATTTTTCAACGAATCCAAAGGCTTTGGTTTCATTCAGCAGAGCAATGGCCCTGATGTATTCGTACATTACAGTGCAATTCAGAGTGGCGGATTCAAGACGCTGACTGAAGGCCAAGAAGTACAGTTTACAGTGACTCAAGGTCAAAAAGGCCCACAGGCTGAGAACGTTGTAGCTCTGTAAGTCAGTGCTGCTCTGTTAAGCGAAAGCGAATAGAGCGACGTAAAAAACAAAAAAGGCAGTGTCATTAACGGATGGCACTGCCTTTTTTGTTGGCTGTGTCGGGGAAATCTTCTTCACTCCGTAGGTCGAGGCACGCAGCGGGACAGGGAATGCTGGAGACGCCAAAAGGCGCACATCCATGTGCAGGCTCGGCGAGCGCCGTCCTGGCGCGACGCTCCTGCATTCCCTGTCCCGCTACGTGCCTCTTGTAATAGCTGACGACTAATTTCAATCAATTTTCCGAACGCTATCTCTGCAAGCTGATTTCCATCGAACGTCGATAAGTGTCAGATTGGTTAGCTGGCAGGCGAGCTCCTACCAATGTCAGCGTTGGCTGTTGGGTGAAGGGTATCTGGAGCGTCGGGCGCCATGGATGGCGTCCGCCGAGCCTGCACATGGATGTGCGCTTTTTGGCGTCTCCAGAATCCCTTCACCCGGCAGCCAATGCGTCCTACGAAGCTGACCACTCAGGCCACCACTCTCAATCCCACGATGCCAGTCAAAATCATTACTAGACATAGCGCTTTCATCACGCTGATTGTCTCGCCCAAAAACATCCCAACCACCGCGGTACCCACAATTCCGATACCCGTCCACACTGCATAAGCGGTACTGACGGGAAGACTGCGCATGGCCACAGCAAGCAACATCATGCTCGCCGCGATAGCGACAATGACTCCAATACTGGGTAGCAAACGAGAAAAACCATCCGTGTATTTGAGCCCAACGGCCCATACGACTTCCAACAATCCTGCCGACGCCAAAATCAACCAATTCATTGCGAGCACTCCTCTGAATTAGAGGGTCGTCCCTCGGAAAAAGCCTGTAGTGAGGTCGTCCACACTCGCGTTTTGAGGGGTCCATTCTGGCATAACTAAGCTGGTTTGTACGAAGAACGAATTCGGATTGTGCAGGATGATCGCAACGTGCTGTCGAGAGACCTCAGAACTTCGAGCTAATACTGTGGGGCGAAGTAAGGAAAGTGTTTGAAAAGAAATTGTGAGCGAAATTTGTAGAAGCCTGCCTGCAGGCGAACATACTGGATTCACATTCCAAGTACGTTAACCTGCAGAAAGGCTGCCACAGAGGAGCATCTATCAGGGCAATACGTTTACCGTAACATACTCGTCGTTGAACAGACCACCGTCGTCAGCACGCGCCCATAACACATAGGTGCCTGGCTCATCAAACGTTACATTGACGTTGTACATACCATCCTCAGGAATTGGAGGCGGTACCCACAGCGCTCCCCAAGGAGAGTTGGCTGATGCACGAGTATCTTCCCAAGGCTTAACCTGAGGTGGATCGAACGTCACGGTGCCTTCGCCACGGTACACATTCCATGACAGGAACAAGCCGTTAGTCTTGCCTACCGTAATACGAAACGGCGGACGCAGCATGCGCATAACATCAGATTTTTCAGTACGTGGCGTGCTACGAACCTTCGGCAGACCGTCGTCATCGACTTTGGCAGTCAACATCAAAGGCTCGCCGACACGCACAGTGCGCACAATTTCGTCACCAACACGGTCACCTTGAACGGTCACAAGAGGCGGCAAATTGGATCGTGACTCCGGGCTGCTGGTACCAGCACCGAGAGACCCCGTCTCAGACGCAATTACCACGTTATCCACAACGTAATCGCGAGCCAAAGTGCCGTAAGCCACTTTAGTCACTCCATGCGCGGTGATAGTCCAGACCAGTTCCTTAGTACCCCAATCAGCAGGCACAGGCACTTCGAACGTGAAACGGTTACGACGAGGGAGGAAGTGAGTCGGTTGACCGCGATCTTCCTCTCCTGGGGAGAAGAAATTCTCTTCTCCAACAGGAAGGTCTAACTCCTCCTCCCAGTTCTCATTGTGATAACCAAAAATCATCACATAGGAACCGTCATCCAGCTTACGCCATCCCTCATAGGCCGGCTCAATGTGCTGGCCTTTGAGGTATGTGTCCGCGTTAGCGAAAAATGACACCAAGTTCAACACCACGAACAGCGTGGCTGCGACGACTGCTTTACGTCGCTCTGAAAATCTAATCAAGCCCATCTAATTAATCCCCTTGTGACGCTACTTCAGTGCTCGTTGCTTCCGCATCAAGCGGTGCTACCAGCGGAGCGAGACATAATGGACAACCGATCTGGTGATCATTTGGTCCAAGGTTCAGTACTTCCCGGCGATTTGCCATCTCTTCTAGGAACTGTTCT
>JBBSPQ010000375.1:0-3722 GCA_038258585.1 Pseudomonadales bacterium | reverse complement strand
GATCAGTTTGCGAATGCCCCGCTTGAACTCCTCAAAATGCAGCGGCACTACCCCCGACCCGTAAAAACCAGGGACGCGCTCGAACAGCATATGGATGGCCAACCAGTTGGTGACACTGCCCGATAAAGCAAAGAGCCCTGTGCTCAAAAACCATGGAGCGGCTGGTTGCGGCAGCGCCATACCCACTATAACGAGGCACAGCGCCACAAGGTTAGTCACCAGACTCTTATCAATATTCACAAATTCTCCTTGCTATGCTTGCTACATGCGTCGATGCGATTGGACCGGCATTTTACGCCTAAGTTCATGAAGCATATCGAGGTTGATTTCGGCCACCGCAAACCCTTCACCTTTCTCGACAATCGCCAGCACTCGTCCCCAGGGATCAATAATCATGGAATGTCCAAACGTCTCCCTGGAAGCATTGTGTATGCCCCCTTGATTGGCAGCGAGAACATAACATTGATTCTCGATAGCCCGAGCTCTCAACAGCACTTCCCAATGGGCGGCACCTGTCACCTGTGTAAAGGCTGACGGTACGGTGATAATTTCAGCACCCTGCTCGAGCAGCTTGCGATAGAGTTCAGGAAAACGAAGGTCGTAGCAAATACTCAAACCGACCAAGCCCGCAAGTGTGTGAACGCTGACGACTGTATTTCCTGGCTCGAAGCTGCGCGACTCTGAGTATTGAGCTTGGTTGTCGTCTACCTCCACATCGAACAGATGCATCTTGTCGTAGCGTGCCACAACTACTCCGGAAGGATCGTAGACCAGACAGGCCGGTCGCACTCTGCCATCAGTAATAATCTCGTCGGGGCCGATTGTTGGGCGAGTCAGCATCGGCATCGTGCCGGCCACGAGGAAGATCCCAGACTCCTTTGCCTGCCGAGACAAAAAACCCTGCAACAACGCATCACTCTCGCCTTGTTTTTCGGCAAATTGAGAAAGTGGGCCACCGTCCAGAACAGCAAAATTCTCAGGCAACAGCACCAGAGTAGCTCCTGCCTCAGCCGCCTGAGCGATAAGACGTCTCGCTGCTTCAAGGTTAGCCTGAACATTCTCGGAGCTGACCATTTGAATGACAGCTGCCTTATGGTTTGTGCGTTGACTCATTTTCATGACCCTGCCTAAAAAAATTATTGAGGTGTTGGGATGCTCTGAGGGGTCACAGGAGTGGAGGGAGGAGTGGTGCCAGCCGCTGGCGGCGTACCAAACACCTGATTAAGACGCGGCTCCAACCCCTCCCACGGACCCTTCAACGTATATTGAGCACTGGTTAGGCTGTCAACTTGATCTCCGAATATCTGATCAAACAGGAAGACGCCGACAGCTACCTGCCAGTTAATCAGGTTATTCAATACAGCAATGCCACTCATCCAAGGGATGTTGTCACTGAGTGGCAGAGTAATATAGAGATTGCCATCGATCGTCTGTTGCTCCAGATCAAGCGAGCCATCCACCTGAAACAGACTCGCTGGACCGACAATCTGTAGTCGATCGGCAATCGTAACAACACCATTGTTGAGCGTCATGGAGCCATAGATCTCCTCGTAGGATAATCCACTCCTCACCAAGTCATCACTGAATCGCAGCCTTCTGACCAGCGCATCAAAGTTAATGATACTAATGAGCGTCAACGCACCAGTGCCAGAACCACCTCCCTGAAACCGGCCATCGGTAATGCGCAGATCGAGATCTCCACTCAAATCATCGCCTGAGAAAAACGCAGGACTGCCCGGCCAATCCAGGTTGGCGTGAAACACGGCGGTTGTACTTTCCAGACTCGGAGCATAACCAAAACCACTAAGCACCGTGGCAAGATTGGAAGCCCTAAGCACTGCGTTGAAATAGCTGTGGTGGGTGTCTCCATCAAAATTCCAGATGAAGCGTGCCTCTTCCCCTTCCGCCCCAGCCTGCAAACCCCGTGCCTCGACGATGAGATTGGAAAATTCGGCTCCGCCGGGAATAGGTTCCAGAGAAAACTGCCACTTGCCGTAGTCGACGTCACCGCGAGTAATAGCGTCAGCCCTGAAGTTCATGCGTGGGAGTTCGCGAGGATCAAATTCAAGCAAAGGGTCTATTCTCTCTTCTTCCTGCTCCAACGATTCGGCATCTGGAAGTTGCGTTTCGTTATTAACGGCAACCGGCGCCTCTGTGGTGTCCTCCTTTGGGGGTGCAGATAAGTGCAAATGACTTAACTGAACATCAAGCGGAGCGCTAGCGTGGTAGGGAACGTAAATCTCTCCAGTAACGACGTCGCTTGATAGGGACAGCTTCCAATTACTGTCGTCACTTGCAATCTGCACATTGAGATCTTCTACCACCTGGCCGAAAGCAACTGCCTCAGAAATCGTGACGTCAACTGCCTTGATGACTTCACGCATACTTGCAAAATTTCCAGCGGCTGTTGCTGGCGAAGTGGACCCGAGTGCGTCATTTCTGAGAGCGGAAATCCAGTCGTTATAGTTAAAATTCTGTAGCGATCCAAGCACATCCAGCCCCGGTGCATTGGCGTTCAAGCGCCTTACCGAAACACCACTATCCCGTCGTCCTAGAAATACAAGTCCATTACGGATTGCGCCGTCTTCGAGCCCGATACTCACAGAAGCCAATTCACCCAGCGCCACTTGCAGGTCCTGTCTCGTATCATGAAAATCAATTGTCAGATCAAAAGACATAGGCTGATCAGGATTCTTTTTGAAAGGCGCCGGGTAGCCGACATTAACACCTACGAGACTTGAACTTATTTTGAGACGACGCTGGGGCTGGACGGTAATCTGCCCCGTCTCATCGCGCGCAGGTTGAGTGATATTAAGTTGGGCCAAATAATCCGTATCGCCCTGAGTCCGACTCAACAGGCCCACTACAAATTTGCTCTGCTTTGACCAGTTGCGCAAGGCGTCGACATCCACTGTTCCCGTTAGATCCACAGTTGTCACTGAACTTCGAGCGGCGTCGATTTCACTTTTAACTTGCGCCACAACGGGTTCATCGAACAGATTCGCGCTGAGATTCTCACTGCTCAACCCTGTCTCCATACTATAGTTGAGCCTTCCATTGAGCTCGTTGAAGCGCAGTTCATATTCAGGAATATAGAGCGTGTTGTCATGCAGGTCTAACCCGATATCAACCTGCGGTTGAGCCTCGGGAACGCCAAGCGGAATTGCGAGGCCGAGGTTGAGATCAACCATGCCTTCCATCTGCCACACAGCCAGATAGTCGCCAAACCCCTGCGTTGCCGGTGTCGCCTGCAGATAGAGCAACCCTTGCTGTGCCTGGCCACGGCCCGTGCCCGTAACAGAGAGCCAGCTGCCTATGCCATTATCATTCGCTCGGATGGAGGCAGTTGTGGCGTCAAATCCACTGCTGAAAGACTCGCCAGAATCAACCCGAATATCGACATCGTTGTCATCGATCAGAACCAAACCATTGATTCTCTCCAGCTCAGGCCACCCCTGATCGAAACGTAACGTTCCGTCTTCGACGTTGTAATACATCTGCATTGTTCTATCCTGAGAGGTAGATCCCTCAAGAACAGAGCCGCGAAATATGAGCCCGCTGTCCTTGGCGCGCCCACTGATCACTGCTGCGTCAAGCCAATCCATAACGTTACGCAGGTTGTCCTTTATGGCTGGCCCCGTTGGCAGGTACAGCGATTTTTCTGCAACATCTGCATCAAGTGCACCTACCATCAGGTCCAGTACAGAACTACGCTCTCCGTC
>JBBSPQ010000374.1:0-3729 GCA_038258585.1 Pseudomonadales bacterium | reverse complement strand
GTAGCCATGCACATTGATGATCACAGGCGCGTCGGGTGTGGTCGTCTGCCAGAACGCATACACGGTGTAGTCGCGCCCACGCGCCGGAAACGAGACATCCTCGTAAGCTGGTTCAGACCCAACTCAACAAAGTGTTGCGGCAGCCTTTGATTTAGGCGATGTAGCCCGCGCTATCGAACGCTATTTACCCAACAACACAGGTGGTTCTAAAGCCAAACCGCGCAAACGAGCGTAGGTCACTGGATTTTTTGTATTTCTCAAAGGAGAGAAGACCGTGAGTAAGCAGAATTCGAAGAAACCAACTTTACCGGGCAGCACTGTGACGATGGGCTTGGACATCGGCTACGGGGTTGTGAAGGCTATCACTGCCGATCAGGTAGTGATGTTTCCATCGGTTATGGGTCATGCCCGTGAAATCAAGTTTCAGCAGGAGGATATGGCGCGGCGGCATCCGGGCGACCAGATGACCGATGATGAGGGGGATTGGTTCGTGGGCGATCTGGCATTGGCACAGCTTCCACCCGGCGAACTTCTGCGACTTCGTGGAAGAACTGCCAACGAGTCCACGATGGGTAACGCTTTTCGACTGCGGCTGGCGAAAGTGGCGATTGGGAAAGTCATGCAGGGGATGTGGAACCGTGACATCGTGCATATTCGCATCGCTACTGGATTGCCGACGGATCATATGCGCGATGCAGCCGAGTTGAAGGCTTCGCTGATTGGGCAGCATCTCATCAAAACGGATACCGCCGAACTCATCGCCCATGTGACTGAAGTGATGGTCATGCCGCAGCCGTATGGGACAATTTGTGCGCCGTTTAACGGCATGAGTGACTGCGCTTAACAGAGCGCCGCAGGGTGAAGTAGCAGACCTGCGAGGTCATCCAACCAACCTGGATGGGAAACCAGAAGGGGAAAATAGCATGTTGGAAACGGGGCGAACTGAGAAGCCGTTTATCAGAGTTAGCAGCCCCAAGACCTGGATGTATGGGTAAGGCTGGATTGCTTGAAGTCTAGCAGCAAGTTTGGGACACCGTCCCACTTGGCACAACGGTTGAAGCCAAGCCCTGACAGCAGCAGTTTAGTAGATTCGGAACTGTGAACACTTCCTGTCAGGAACGATGACCAATGAGGTCTATCAAGCTGCGAACGGATCCCCTAACCATCCTAAACATCATTCATGACCGGAACTCGGGATTGCCTAAAAGCCGCGAGGCTCATGGCAACGGAGACCCATCGTAGTAGTCGTGGGGGTCACGTCCCACCGGGGAGGCTGGGAAAGCCAGCTACAGGGCGAAGGGGGTCAGGAACTGTGCTTGAGAAGACTATGAAAGGTATGCGTAATGCAAAAGGCTAATCAACTTCTACAGGCAATACGAAAGTTGGGAGAAAAGCGTCAACCACTGACGCGCATCTATCGCTGTTTGTTTAGCGAGGACTTGTTCCTTGCGGCTTACAGCAAAATCTATCGGAATAAAGGGGCAATGACACCGGGATCGGCAGGTCAAACAGCAGATGGGACAAGCCTTGCAGCTATCCGCAGCCTCATTGAATTACTGAGGCAGGAACGTTTCAACTTCCGTCCATCACGGCGGACTTACGTCGAGAAGAAGAACAAACGTGGAAAACGCCCATTGGGAATGCCGGATTTCAACGAAAAACTGGTGCAAGAAGTGCTGAGAATGGTGTTGGAAGTCTACTACGAACCGCGTTTCTGTGACAACTCGCATGGGTTTCGCCCGGAACGGGGTTGCCATACCGCGCTCGTGTCCCTGAAACAGAAATTTGTAGGGTCAAGCTGGTTCATCGAAGGTGACATCCAAGGTTGTTTTGACAACATCGACCACGATGTACTGCTCGGTATCTTAGCGCGTGACATTCAGGACGGGCGACTGCTGGAACTCATTCGCCGCAGCTTAAAAGCCGGTGTGATGGAGGACTGGACATACAAACCGACCTACAGCGGGACACCGCAGGGCGGCATCCTCAGTCCACTGCTCAGCAACATTCTCCTCCATGAGTTAGATCGCTACGTAGAAGAAGTGCTTGTGCCACAGTATACACGGGGCAAGCAGCGGGCAATGAACCCTGAATATGCCCGTGTCACGCAGCAGGTCAGAACAGCCCGGCGACGCGGCGACATGAATCTGGATGCACTTATCCAGCAGCGTCGTCAACTGCCTTCAGGCGATACGCATGACCCGAACTTCCGACGGCTGAATTACATCCGCTATGCCGACGACTTCATTTTGGGATTTATCGGTCCGAAGTTGGAAGCAGAAGCCATCAAGACCGCCATTGGAACGTTCCTGAGTGAGGTGCTGCATTTGCAGATGAGCGAGGAAAAGACCCTCATCACCCATGCCCGCACTGAACAGGCACGGTTTCTGGGATATGCCGTCAGCGTCCAACATGCCAACGACAAACTCAGCACCCACAGCGCGATGGAACACAAAAAGCTGCGTAGTGTGAATGGCACAATCCGCTTGGGCATCCCTTATGGGCTTGTCCATGAACGTGTCCAGCGTTACCAGCGTGACGGAAAAATTATCCAAGAAGGAATGCTGCTGAAATACTCCGACGCGCACATCATCGACACCTTTCAATCACGCTTCCGAGGACTGGCGAACTACTACTGCTATGCCGTAGATCGCAACCGTCTCGGTCATCTCCAACATGTGATGGAAGTGGCGCTGGTCAAAACACTGGCAGGCAAGTTCAAACGTTCGGTGCGGCAAATCTACCGCCAGTACAGCAGCCGAATGCAGGTAGATAACCACGTTTATCGCACACTCCAAGTCGAAGTCCCAACCAAGCGCAGCACCCGTGTCGTTTACTGGGGTGCAATTTCACTACGCACGGTCAGAATTGACTGGAAGCCGATGCCCCTCGAAGACCAAGAACCTTATCCGAAAGAATATGCGCGTACCGACCTGATTACACGCTTACAAGCGAATACCTGTGAGCTATGTGGTGCAACTGAACAAATTGAAGTCCATCACATTCGCAAACTCGCGGACATCAAGCAGCGTTGGTCGGGTCGAAAGGAAAAACCACAATGGGTCTGGAAAATGATCTGTCTCAATCGAAAAACACTGATCGTTTGCCGCAAATGTCACAACGACATTCACGCTGGCAGACCTACTCCCAACTCTCGCAATGCAGTTCTGGAGAGCCGTGTGCAGTGAAAATTGCAAGCACGGTTCGAAGGAGGGTGGATGGAAAAGTGCCTTCAGGGGTAACTCGCCAGTCACCTATCCTACATGCCAACACGCTCAATGAAGTTGGGGAGATCAACCGCCAGCATACCTATCGGAGAACGGGTGTCTGCGATGTGGGGACCTATACCGTTGATCTGGCGCTGGATGATGAGGGGGAGTTTGTAGACGCGGAAAGTGGCAGCGTTGAAAGCGGGGTGTATACGGCGCAGGAGCGCATTTCAGCGGCGCTGGAACGGGATTACCGCGAGAAGATGCCGTTCAAGATCGTCGAGGAGGTGCTGCGAACGGGGATATTCCACGCCAATGGTCAACCGGTGGATTACAGCGAGATTGTAGAAGAAGCCCTTGCCCCACTCCGCAGTGCGACGCTGAACCTGATGAGTGAGAAATGGCAGCGCGGGACAACAGTGGATGTGGTTTACCTGTCAGGCGGTGGTGCGGAACTCGTTGTTGATGAAGTTCGGGCAGCCTATCCGCAAACTGAACTGGTGTCGGGAGCGCAGCTTGC
>JBBSPQ010000373.1:0-3737 GCA_038258585.1 Pseudomonadales bacterium | reverse complement strand
TGGTTAAGTTTCAAATTGCTCAGGCAGACGAAGTTCCGCGTCTCATGAAATACTGGCGAGCAGAATTATCGCCACAAATTGACCAAACCACGGACGTGTTTGTGTCCGGTTTTGAAGACGATGAAGAACTTAAGGACATGGCGTCTGAAGCGCCAATCATTCGTTTGGTCAACCATCTGTTCGCTCGCGCGTTAGACTTGAATGCCAGCGATATCCATTTCGAACCTAATGAAGATCATCTGGATGTTCGGTGTCGAGTGGACGGCATCATGACCCGCATCGAACGCTTACCCATCAAGATTCATACTGCCGTGGCATCGCGCCTTAAACTGATGGCGCGATTGGACATTGGTGAGAAGCGGCTACCTCAGGATGGTCGTATCGATTCCCGCATCGGCAGCAAACAACTCGATATGCGGGTCTCTACCTTGCCAGGCGTACACGGTGAATCCGTAGTGCTGCGTATCTTGGATCGCAGCGATACCGCGGTGAGTCTGCAGCAGCTCGGCATGCCGGAAAACATTCTAGGCAAATATCAGCATCTGATTACTCAGCCTCACGGCATGATCCTGATTACTGGACCGACCGGTAGCGGTAAAACTACAACCCTTTATGCGACGCTGGAAAAGATCAGCAGCGAGAAGCAGAAAATCATTACGGTGGAAGACCCGGTCGAGTATCAGCTCGATGGCATTACTCAGATTCAGGCCAATGCCAGTATTGGTCTGACATTTGCGGCGGGCCTGCGCTCGATTGTGCGTCAGGACCCTGATGTGCTGATGGTCGGCGAAATACGCGACCACGAAACGGCTGAGATCGCCATTGAGTCTGCACTCACCGGACATCTGGTCTTTTCAACGCTGCACACCAATGATGCCGCCGGTGCAGTCACTCGTTTGCAGGACATGGGTGTAGAAGGCTATCTGATCAGTTCCAGTTTGCTCGCCATTCAGGCGCAGCGTTTGGTACGACGTATTTGTACGGACTGCAAAGTCGAGCAACCGATCACTGCAGACGAAGCGACAGTACTTGAAATAGACGCGAAAAATTATCCCGTTCTTCATCGCGGCACCGGTTGTGATCGCTGTGGCGGAACGGGTTACCGAGGCCGTATCGGATTGTACGAGTTGCTGGTGATGTCCGACGCCATTCGCCACGACATCGCCAGCGGCGCCGACGCTAATGTTATTCGCGAGCGGGCAATTGGAGAAGGCATGAAAACGTTGCGACAGGATGCGCTGGAGAAATTGGGAGCTGGATTGACCACGCCCGAAGAAGTGGTGAGGGTAACGCGCGCAATATGAGTGCTGGCTACTACAATTACCAAGCCTACGACGCTGCCGGCAAAGTGCAGACCGGGCAGATCAATGCCGAATCCGAGCGCGAAGCCCTGAAAATTTTACAAGGCAGAAAGCTCATACCGGTGAAGATCTCTCCTGCGGAACAGGAAGCGCGTCAAGGGGCGAAAAAGAAAAAAGTTAAAAGTTCTGATGTCTTGGATTTCACCACTGGTCTGTGCACGCTTGTTGAAGCGCGTGTGCCTTTAGACAAGGCTTTGCGATTGCTGGAAGGCATTACCGAATCAGCGACTATGCGTCAGCTCGTGATCAACATGCGGCGCGATGTGAAGGAAGGTCGCAGCCTGGCCGAAGCGATGGAAAGTCGGCCCGATGTATTCTCGAAGATGTACATCAACATCGTCAGGGCTGGTGAAGAAGGTGGCATCCTGCATCAGTTACTGCCAGATCTCGCCGAATTTCTGGAGACCAGCAACAAGAATCGGCAAGCGATTATAGCCGCGATGATATATCCGATCGTGTTGCTCGTCACCGGAGTGGTCTCTGTATTTCTGCTGCTGGTATTTGTGGTGCCGCAGTTCGCGACTATGTTTGAAGATGCCGGAACAGAGATACCTGCTTCGGCTGCTTTTCTGTTATCGCTCAGCAGCGGCATCCAGAGCTACGGCTATCTGGTCATCGTTTTTTTTGCGGGCGTATTCTTTTGGTGGAAATGGCTGGACAAGGATCCCCAGCGCAAGCAACAGAAACATGCGTTCCTGCTCAAAGTGCCGCTGCTGGGAACGTTGTTGCTCTACAAGGATTGTGCCGTATTTGCTCGCACACTTGGCGCCTTGCTAGAAGCTGGTATTCCGCTGATAAGAGCGTTGCGCGTAGCGCGGGAAGTGGTGAGTAACACCGAATTGACCATGCATTTGAAACAAGTTGAAGACGATGTCCGGGGTGGCGCTGGCTTGGGTCTCTCGCTCGAGAAAACCAACCGCTTCCCAACCCTGCTGCATCAATTGATAACGGTCGGAGAAGAGTCCGGTAGAACGGGAAGTATTCTGCTTAAGACGGCAGAAACTTTTGACACTTACGTGAAGAACCAGATGTCGAGTCTGGTATCTGCATTGCAACCGGCGCTGATTCTGTTTCTTGGAATCGCGGTGGGTGGCATTACGATCACCATGCTGTCGGCGGTATTCAGTATGAATACCGTGGATTTCTAAATAGATCTGGAGTGAATTTGTGAACGGAAAAAAACAACTGGCACTTCTAGGACTCGCAATAAGTCTGTCGTCCTGCGCTGCATTTCAATCGGGAAATGAGTCGGCGAATAACACGAGTGCCACGACGAGCGCTGCGCGAGGCATTCCCAGTCCCAGCGCCCAGACGATGGCGCGTGGTGACGAAGTATCCTCGTCTGCCGGCAACAATAATCAACAATTGATCGATGAAATCAATCGTGACGGACAGCGCATCGCCGCAACCGGCTACCGGGAGACAGTGCCTTCTCCGGTCACTCCAGCGACAGAAGACACCGTTGAGTTGAACTATGAACAAGTCGACTTGCGGATAGTGCTTGAAGAGTTGGCCGATGCGGTTGATGCGACGATTATTATTGATCCGACCATTGCCGACAAAGTCAGCATCCGTACCTCGGAAAACCGTCCGCTTTCGCGAAACGATATTTGGCCATTGGTGCGTTTGCTGACACGCCAGGCTGGAGTAAGTCTGGAGCGAATTGGTAACGTTTATTACGCGCGAAAATCACAGACCAATCTGCCGGAGGAAATCCTCATTCAAGGCGATGACTCCAACGGCACTGCCAGCGTCATCATGCAAATTACTCCATTGATATACGTGTCGATTGAATCCGCCTTGGAGATATTGACACCCTTGGTGGAACCGGACGGTAGAGTCATCCGAATTTCCAACAATAATACGTTGGCCATATCGGCGACTTCTTCTCAGCTGAACAGAATCAACGAATTGCTGGCCGTCATTGACTCCGATCCGTTCCAGAACCAGGGATTGCATCTCTATCAACTGAGTAACGCCAACGCCGCCGATGTCGCGACTGAGCTGAGCGAAATTCTCGAATTGATCGAAGGGGCGTCACCCGCCTATCAAGTTAAAGGTCTGGAAAGAATCAACGCGTTGCTGGTCACTGCGCCGGCGAGTCGTGGGTTCGATGAAGTCAGTCGCTGGATTCGCATTCTGGACGCCGATCGGCAGGAGCAGGCAGAGCAGCTATTCCACTATCGCGTCAAAAATCTTCTGGCGATGGATTTGGCCGCAACGCTGACCAGCGTATTTGAACTGGAAGACGAAGAGGACGAGCTCCCGATTCGCCCTAATGAACAGGAGTCGCGAACAGAAACTTTGGTCACTCCTCAGGGCGACACAGTAACTCGAACAATTTCCGGGCAACCAACGGCGAGTGGTGTTTCCGAT